>NZ_NFKG01000038.1:0-22177 GCF_002160275.1 Pseudoflavonifractor sp. An187
TGACCCTACCAGACTAAGGGCCGAACCGAGAACGATGCACCTTCCACCCAGTACCGCGGGGTGGATTCCACAAGGCGGGGGAAGGCCCCGCCTTTGGTGGGTCTTTGGTGACTTTCTGCCCACTCAGAAAGTCACCCTGCGGAGCAAACCCTGGCTGGCAAGCCTGAGACTGTGAGGTGAAACGGTCAATCCCTCCGTCTCGTCGGTGCGGACTGTGTATCCCTCGCCTCGCCCCTGAGAGGCGGGACAAGTCTCGCTCACGCCGTCGCACCTCCTCTCCCCACCAAACCCGCTTGCGCTGGGCTTTGGCGGGGGCCCCATCACGCCGGGCCACCTCCCTTTGCACAAGGGAGGCGTTAAGCCCTTCCCTTTCCCCCATTTTTGGTGTACACTGTGGACAGTCTTACACAAGAAAGGAACCTACCATCATGTCGAAGAAAAAGAACAAGAAATCCAATCCCCACTCCGCCCCTCAGCCCAAGGCCAAGCCCACCCAGCCCGCCAAGAAGTCCAATCCCCTGGTGTGGGGCATCGGCGCCATTGTGGTGGTGGCCATTCTCATCATCGCCGCTGTGGTGCTGACCCAGAAGCCCTCCACCACCTCCGGGGCCCAGAACTCTGCCAATCCCACCGCCACCACCAGCGCCGACACCTACACCCCGCCCGCTCTGGAGGAGGACGTGACCTACACCGCCCGCATCGACGTGAAGGACTACGGCACCATCACCGTGGAGCTGGACCAGTCCGCCGCCCCCATCACCTGCGCCAACTTCGTGGAGCTGGCCAACAGCGGCTTCTATAACGGCCTGACCTTCCACCGCATCATGGACGGCTTTATGATTCAGGGCGGCGACCCCGAGGGCAACGGCACCGGCGGCTCCGAGCATGAGATCGTGGGCGAGTTCTCCTCCAACGGCTGGGACAACCCCCTGTCCCATAAGCGGGGCACCATCTCCATGGCCCGCTCCAGCGACCCCAACTCCGCCAGCTCCCAGTTCTTCATCGTCCATGAGGACTCCACCTTCCTGGACCCCGACTATGCCGCTTTCGGTACCGTCACCGAGGGTATGGACGTGGTGGACGCCATCTGTAAGGACGCCCAGCCCACCGACGGCAACGGCACCATTGCCGCCGAGGACCAGCCCGTCATCAACTCGGTGACCATCCTCACCAACAAGTAACATGACCCACGAGGAATACATGCAGGAGGCCCTGAAGGAGGCCCGTGCCTGCATCCCCCAGGGAGACGTGCCCGTGGGCTGCGTCATCGTCTCCCCGGACGGCGAGATTATCGGCCGGGGCCGCAACCGCCGGGAGGCGGACGGCCTGGCCACCGCCCACGCCGAGGTGGAGGCCATCAACATGGCCTGTGCCGCTGTGGGCTCCTGGCGGCTCACCGGGTGCACCCTGTACGTCACCCTGGAGCCCTGCCCCATGTGCGCCGGGGCCATCATCAACGCCCGCATCGCCTGTGTGCGCTACGGGGCCCGTGAGGACAAATCCGGGTGCTGCGGGTCGGTGCTCAACCTCTTCGAGGAGCGGTTCAACCACCACCCCCGCATCTACGGCGGCCTGTTGGAAGAGGCCTGCCGGGGGATTTTGGAGGAGTTTTTTTCCACTCTCCGGTGACTTTACAAAGTCTTTGCATCATTTAATACTTTTGTAACAATTGTGCACAAACTTTTGTAATGACTCTTGCGTATCATAACACTTGCAAGAGATATCCTTTCTTTTTCATTCTATCCTCCATCCTTCTAAAAAACCCCGGAGCTTTGCAAGCGGCTCCGGGGCTTTTATTGTTTTCTCTTCCAGAGGGCTGGTTCTTCTCCGATTTGTCTGGAGATGTCCACCGGCCTGGGTGGGGACGCTCCGCTGGGTGGCTTTTTCCTGATATCATTGCTTTGCACTTACCATTCCATTTTGCTCCGCAGGGTGACTTTCTGATGGGCAGAAAGTCACCAAAGACCCACCAAAGGGAGATCCCTTTGGAAACCCCATGTTTTTATTTAGTTTTACCGGGTCGTGGCCCAAGTCGGCCCCGGGCCTGGAGGGGCGGATTGGATGGCCTGGCACATCTCTGGGCGGTATCTACTCCGCTGATAGCTTCCACTCCTTCCACCAGGGCCTCAAATCTGGTGGGTGGCGGCCTCGCCCGGCCGCTGTCGGCCGGGATGCACCACAGGTAGGGCCGAAAACAGGAGAAGTGCACACCATTCCAGCAGTAACAGAGCCAAAAAGAGCCTCTTTCTCTCCTGGTATGGTAACCGCCCTTCGGCCCGGACTAAGAGGCAACCGCTGACAGCCTAGAAAAGCGGGGTAGATTCCACAAGGAGGGGGAAGGCCCCTCCTTTGGCGATTCTTTCGTCTATTTCTCATCGCTGAGAAATAGACCCCAGCGGAGCGTCCCCACCTGCACTGGCAAGTGCGAAACAATGATATTGGAGAAGATCCATCCCTCAGTCTACCTGGCGCAAACTGCTATCGGAACAGATGGGACCCTTGAAGGTAGAAAACTTCCACACCCTTCGGAAAAGGTGTGGAAGTTTTTCGTTTTTATCGTTCTTCTCTAAAGTAGTTCAGGCCCAGGGCCGCAGGCTGTCCGCTGTTCTTGCTCTTCTTCACCGAGGTGGCAATGAGCACCAGAGCGGTGATGAGAAAGGGCAAGGCCTGGTACAGCTGAGAGGGCACCCCGGCCAGCCAGCCCAGGGGGCCGGGGAAGGCCATGGCCAGAGAGGGGCCGGACACCCGCAGGGTGTTGAAGAAGCCGAACACCACGGTGCCCACCATGGCGAAGGCGGGGCTCCAGTTGGCGAAGATGACCAGGGCCACGGCGATCCAGCCATAGCCGTTGATCCAGCAGCTGGAGGACAGAGAGCCGTTCATGTTCAGGCCCATGTAGTAGCCGCCAATGCCCATGATGCCGGAGCCCAGCATAATGTGCAGGTACTTATAGCGGCGGACGTTGATGCCCACAGAGTCGGCAGCGGCGGGGTTTTCACCCACGGCCCGCAGCCTCAGCCCGGTGCGGGTGTACTTCAAATACCACCACATCACCAGGGCGATGACCACACCCAGGTACACCAGGACGTTGTGGTCAAAGAGCACCTCGCCCAGCACCGGGATGTTGGACAGCCCCGGAATGGGCAGGTCGGCAAAGCCGTTTTGGATGTTGGAGTAGTTGTTCATGGCGGGCCAGCTCACCGCCTTCACGCCGTTGCCCACGAAGAAGAACACGCCCAGGCCGAAGGTGGTGATGGTCAGACCGGTGATGTTCTGGTTGGCCTGGAAGGTGACGGTGAGCACGGCGAAGATGAGGCCGCACAGGGCGGCGGTGAGGAAGGCCACCAGCACGCCCACCACCATGGAGTTGGCGTAGCAGCCCAGGATATAGCCGAAGATGGCGCCCACGGCCATGGTGCCCTCCACGCCCAGGTTCAGGCTGCCCGACTTCTCAATGGTGATCTCTCCCACGGTGCCGTAGAGCAGGGGGATGTTGTACACAATGATGTTGTGGAGGAATGTGGTGACAATGTTCAGCTTATCATCCATGGCGCTCCACCTCCTTTTTGGCGATGACCACACGGAAGCGTGTGAAGAAGTCCGCCGCCAGCACCAGGAACAGAATGACGCCCTGGAGCATGTCGGCAAAGCTGGAATCCACCGAGGCAAAGGTGGCGGCAGCGGCGGTGGAGCCGTATTGCAGCACGCCGATGAGGGCGGACACCAGGAAGATGCCCACGGTGCTCAGTTTGGCCAGCCAGGCCACAATGATACCGGTCCAGCCCACATCGTCGGTGATGGAGGCGGACAGAATGCCGGCGGTGCCCACCTTGAAGGCGGCGGCCAGGCCGATGAGGCAGGCGGAGAGGAACACGGTGCGCAGCACAATGGTGCTCACCTTCATGCCTGCATACCGGGCAGTGCCCATGGAGTCGCCCACCACGGCGATCTCATAGCCCTGCTTGGTGCGCTTGAGGTAGACGTACACCAGCACGCCGAGAGCCAGCGTAATGAGCACGCAGATGTTCAGCCCGAACTTGCCCAGCATAATCCGGGGGAAGGACACCATGGAGGTGAAGCTGGCAAAGGTGGGACGGGCGGACTCTGCGCTCAAAAAGAAGTTCCAATCCGCCTTGGTCTCCCCCAGGAAGGTGAGGAAGTACAGGGCGATGTAGTTGAGCATCAGGGTGAGCAGGGTCTCGTTGGTGCCGAACTTCACCTTCAGCGCGGCCACAAACAGGCCCAGCAGTCCGGCGGCCAGCATGGCGGCCAGACACATCAGCAGCAGCACCACCGGAGTGGGCAGCACGGGCCCGGCGGTAAAGGCCACCGCAGCGGCGGCAATGGCGCCCACAATGAACTGGCCCTCGCCGCCGATGTTCCAAAAGCGCATCTTAAAGGCCAGAGACAGGCCTAAGGCGGTGAGAATCAGAGGCACCAGGATTTTCAGGTAGTTTTCCGCCGCCTTATAGGCGATCTTGTTGCCCACCATACCCATGGTGAACATTTTGAAGTAGTATTCCAGGGGGTTGACGCCCATGGCCAGCAGCACCAGGCCGCCCAGCACCAGGGCCAACGCCACCGCTCCCACAATGAGGAGGATTTTTTTGAGCAGCGGGCAGTCCTCCCGCTTGACGATGTGCACACGCATGGCTTACTTCTCCTCCCCTTCCTCTTGGAATAAGCTGTCGGCGGCGTAGCCGGCGGGCTTGTCCTCGTACTTGTGGGTCAAATCCAGGCTGCCCGTCATCATCAGGCCCAGCTCCTCCTTGGTGGTCTTGTGGGCGTGGACCACGCCCATGACCTTGCCGTGACACAGCACCAGGATTTTGTCGCACAGGGCCATCATCACGTCCAAATCCTCGCCCACGAAGAGGATGCCCACGCCGCTCTTCTTCTGCTCATTGAGGATGTTGTAGATGGCATAGGAGGAGTGGATGTCCAGGCCACGCACCGGGTAGGCGGTGACGATGACGTTGGGGCCCGCCTTGATCTCTCGGCCCAGCAGCACCTTCTGCACGTTGCCGCCGGAGAGCCGACGCACCGGGGTCTCGGTGGAGGGGGTCACCACACCCAGCTCCTCAATCACCCGCTGGGCGTCCTCCCTCCCCGCCTTCCGGTCCACAAAGGGGCCTTTGGCGTCGTTGTAGTTCTTCAAGATCATGTTGTCCGTGATGGACATGGAGGGGGCCAGGCCCATGCCCAGACGGTCCTCGGGGATGAAGGACATGGAGATGCCCTTGGCCAGAATCTCCTTGGGGCTCAGGCCCACGATGTTCTCGCCCTTGTGAATCATCTTGCCCGCCTGGATGGGGCGCAATCCGGCGATGGCCTCACACAGCTCCTTCTGGCCGCATCCGGCGATGCCCGCCACCCCCAGCATCTCGCCGCCGCGGATGTAGAAGCTGACGTTGTCGATGGCCACGTTGCCCTCGTCGCTGCGGATGGTCAGGTCCCGAATCTCCAGCAGCGGCTTGAGCTTCTCCATCTTGGGCCGCTCAATGTTCAGGTCGATCTTGTGGCCCACCATCCACTCGGTGAGCTCCTGCTCGTTGGTCTCCTGGGTGTCCACGGTGGTGATATACTCGCCCTTGCGCAGGATGGCCACCCGGTCGGAGATGTCCATCACCTCGTTTAATTTGTGGGTGATGATGATGATGGAGTGGCCCTCGTCCCGCATGCGGCGGAGCACCCCGAAGAGCTTTTCAATCTCCTGGACGGTGAGCACGGCGGTGGGCTCGTCCAGAATGATGACCTTGGCCCCGTAGTAGAGCACCTTGATGATCTCCAGGGTCTGCTTCTCGGACACCGCCATGTTGCACACCTGCTTGCGGGGGTCCAGGTCGAAGCCGAACTTTTTGGCCATCTCCTCAATCTTGCGGTAGCGGTCTTTTTTCAGCACAAAGCCCGCCTCCTGGGCCCCCATCCAGATGTTATCGGCGGCGGAGAACACATCCACCAGCTTGAAGTGCTGGTGGACCATGCCGATGCCCAGCCGCTTGGCGTCCTGGGGGGAGGAAATGGTGACCGGCTGGCCGTCCACCAGAATGGTGCCGCTGTCGGGGGTATAGATGCCGGACAGCATGTTCATCAAGGTGGTCTTGCCGGAACCGTTCTCTCCCAACAGGGAGAGAATCTCTCCTTTTCGGAGATTCAGGTTGACGTTGTGGTTGGCCACCACCGGACCAAAGGTCTTGGTGATGCCACGAAGTTCCACGGCATAGGGTTCAGCCATGAAATCTGCCTCCTTCTCTTTTGAATGAAGAACGAAGAATGAATCATGAAGAATGCAGGCCCTCAAGCCTCTGCGTATCTTCTTGGACTGCTGGCGTGGTAGGGGCCGTGGCTTGCCCGGCCCGCTGTCTCCTGGGCATTGCCCTGGGAGATTCGGGAGGGGCAAGCCCCTCCCCTACGCCCAAACATCAAAATCCGTGCCGCCATGCGGCACACCATACTTCTTCACTATTCACTATTCATTATTCACTAACTTGTTTTTCCCCCGAAAAACAAGCATCCGGGCCGGCCGTTTTTCCCGGCCGGCCCGGATGAGTTCAGGGCTGGATTCAATTTGAGGGCCGGGCCTTAGCCCACCTGCACGCCCTCCACAAAGTAGTTCATGGTACCGGTGATGACGGAGTCCTCCACGCTCTTGCCGCCAGCGGGCACGATCTCCTTGCCGTCGTTGGTCTTCAGAGCGGAGTCGGTCTGGGTGATGGTGACGGAGCCGTCGTCATTCTTGGTGTAGGACAGCTTCACGCCGGAGAACACGTCCCACTCGCCAGTGGCCAGCAGCTCGATGATGGCGTCCAGGTAAGCCTGGGTGTCGGGGGCGCAGTTGTCGCTGAGCTCGGACACGCCCACCAGGCCCTTGACCAGGCCCTCATAGTAGGCGGGGCCGCCCATGGCGGTGACGAAGTTCTCCGCGCCGCCGCAGGTCATGGCGGTGTCGATGGCCTGCTTGTAGTACACGTCCCAGTTCCACACAGCGGCGGTGAGGTGGGCCTTGGGGGCGTCCACGGTCATGTCAGAGTTGTAGCCGCAGCCGAACACGCCGGCCTTCTCCGCGGCGATCTGGGGCTGAGCGGAGTCACAGTGCTGGGCGATGACGCCGCAGTCATAGCTGTTGATGAGCTCCTCAGCAAAGGCGTACTCGTTCTGCTCGTCGGTCCAAGCGCCCAGCTCCTTGACGTACACGGTGGCGTCGGGGTTCACGGACTGCACGCCCAGGGCGAAGCCGTTGATGCCGGAGCAGGTCTCGGCGTATTCCGTACCAAAGGCGGAGACGTAGCCCACATGATTGTTGCCGGTCTCCAGGCTCTTCAAACCAGCGGCCACGCCAGTGAGGTAGCGGGCCTGGTAGATGCGGCCGAAGTAGTTGTTGAAGTTGGTCTCGTTGGACAGGTAGCCGGTGGCGTGGGAGAAGATCACCTCGGGGTACTCCTCGGCCTTGGCGTTCATGGCGTTGAGGTAGTTGAAGGAGATACCAAAGATGATATCACAGCCCTCACCCACCAGGGTGTCCACAGCGGCGGCCACCTTGTCGTCCTCCTCAGGCACCTCGTCCACGATGACCAGCTGGCTGTCAGGGTCCAGGCCCAGCTCGTCCATGGCGGTGGTGATGCCCTTGTGGTGGGCGTAGGTGTAACCGGCGGTGTCGGTCTTCTTGTTGATATAGATGGCGCCGACCTTAAAGTCGCTGTCGGCAGTGCCGGAGTTGGAGCTCTTGGGGTCGCTGTTTCCGCCGCAGGCGGCCAGGCTCAGCGCCATGACGCCAGCCATCACCAGGGCAAGGATACGCTTTTTCATACGTTTCGTTCCTCCTTCAAATATCCCTTATCTGATTCCTACTATTATTTCAAAAAAAGGTGGTTCCTTTTCTGAAATCGTGGTTTCTCCGCCAAAGTGCGTAGGGGAGGGGCTTGCCCCTCCCGCAGGTATCCAGGCAGCAGCGGGCCGGGCAAGCCACGGCCCCTACCACCGTATACCACCCAATGGCGGTCTTTTAATCACAAAACGTGATGCCTTTGGAGCTCATGGCCTTGATGCGGGCCAGAGACTCCACCCGCACCCCCATGGAGCGGATGAGATCGCCGCCGGGCTGGAAGGCCTTCTCCACCGCAATGCCAGCTCCCACCAGGGTGGCGCCGGAATCCCGCACCAGCTTGATGAGGCCCTGGAGGGCCGCGCCGTTGGCCAAAAAGTCGTCGATGAGGAGCACCCGGTCCCCGGGGCCCAGGAACTTCTTGGACACGATGATATCATACACCCGGCCATGGGTGAAGGACTCCACCTGGGCGGCGTACACCTCCCCGGCGATGTTCTTGGTTTTATTCTTCTTGGCAAAGAGCACGGGAACGCCAAACTGCTGGGCCACCACACAGGCAATGCCAATGCCGGAGGCCTCGATGGTGAGGATTTTCGTCACGTGGTCGTCGGCAAACAGCCGTGCCCACTCCTTGCCCATCTCCGCAAAGAGTCCCACGTCCATCTGGTGGTTGAGGAAGCTGTCCACCTTTAATACGTCTTCGCCCTCCATGACCCCGTCTTCCAGAATGCGCTGTTCCAACCGTTTCACCGCTCTTCGCTCCTCTCTCTTCTCTTGTCAATTTCCCGGGATTTCACCCCGGAACAAACATAAGATACCTGATATTTTAACAAAAAAACTTCCGCTGTTCCATTCTATTTTTTGCACATATCTTGCTTGTTGTCAAGTGTTATTTCTGGTACAATATTTACACTTTAGAAGGGTAATCAACAAATTGTAGAAAAGGTCCCAAATTCGCCCAATGATATGAGAGAGAAAGGGGTACGAAGCCGATGAAAGTGAAACAATTCCTGACCGAATATGCCCTGCTCACCCTGGGCACCGCCCTGGTGGCCATGGGCACCTACTTCTTCAAGTTTCCCAATCACTTTTCCACCGGAGGCGTGACGGGCATCGCCGTCATTCTCTCCTCCATCTTCCCCTCCATCAGCTCCTCCCTGTTCGCCTCGGTGATCAACGTGGCCTTCCTCCTGCTGGGCTTCGGGGTGCTCAACCGGGGCTTCGGCGTGCGCACCGTGTACTGCTCCCTCCTCTTCTCCGGCATGCTCACCGGGCTGGAGTGGCTGGTGCCTCTGTCCGGCCCCCTCACTGACGAGAAGCTGCTGGAGCTGTTCTTCGGCGTCATCCTCCCCGCCCTGGGCTCCGCCATCCTCTTCAACACCCAGGGCTCCACCGGCGGCACCGATATCCTGGCCATGATACTGAAAAAATTTACCAGCTTGGACATCGGCATGGCTCTTCTCTATGTGGACGTATTGATTGCCGGGTCCACCCTCATTTTGATTGACATTGAGACAGGCCTCTTCTCTCTGCTGGGCCTGGTATTGAAGTCCGTGTTGGTGGACTCGGTGATTGAGTCTCTCAACCGGAAGAAGAGCTTTATTCTGGTGACCTCCTGTCCGGAGGAGGTGTGCGACTTCATCACCCACACCCTCCACCGCTCCGCCACCTTCTGGAAGGGCGAGGGCGCCTACTCCCATCAGGACAAGTGGGTGGTGCTCACCGCCCTGTCCCGGGCCCAGGCGGTGGCGCTGCGCCGCCATCTGAAGGCCATCGACCCCCACGCCTTCATGCTCATCACCAACTCCAGCGAGATCTTCGGCAAGGGCTTCCTCCGCGCCTGACCTTCACAAGTGCCATTTCCCATCCCAGACTCCGACAGAATTTTTCCACAGCTTCGTGCTACAATGTGGAAAAATACAGGGAAACCTGCGTTTCCCCAGGAGGCAGATGAGGAATGGCACTTTTTTTAAAGGACAAACGGCAGGTGCTCAACCTGCCCGTGGATCACATCCACCCCAACCCCAACCAGCCCCGGAGCATCTTCTCCCAGGCGGAGCTGCAAGAGCTGTCCGACTCCATCGTCCAGCTGGGCATCTTACAGCCCCTGTCGGTGCGAAAGGTGGGGGGCGAGTGGGAGCTCATCTCCGGGGAGCGGCGGCTGCGGGCGGCCCAGATGGCGGGGATGACCATGGTGCCCTGCCTGGTGGTGCAGACGGATGAGGAGACCTCCTCCCTGCTGGCCCTGGTGGAGAACATCCAGCGGCGCAACCTGGACGTGTGGGAAGAGGCCATCGCCCTGCGCCGCCTCATCACCCTCCACCACATGTCTCAGGACGAGGTGGCTCGGCGGGTGGGCAAGAGCCAGTCGGCGGTGGCCAACAAGCTGCGGCTACTCAAGCTGCCCCCCGACGTCATCGACATACTCCGCCAGGCCCAGCTCACCGAGCGACACGCCCGGGCGCTGCTGCGGCTGGACAATGGAGACGACCAGCGCAAGGCCGCCCAGTACATCGTCCGCAACAACCTCACGGTGGCCCAGTCCGAGGCGTACATCTCCAAGCTGTGCCAGGACACCAAAACCAAGCAGCCCCCCTCCCCTATTTTGCGCATCAAGGATGTGCGGTTATTCTTCAACACCCTGCGCCGCTCGGTGAACCTCATGGAGGCGGCGGGGCTGCACACCCAGTGCACCAAGGAGGAAGTAGAGGATGGGGTGAAGGTGACCATTCACATTCAGAAACCTGCGGAATAAGAGGACACGCCGTCCCGGCTCGGGGCGGCGTGTCCTTTTTATATATAAATGAATAATGATAAATGAAGAATGAAAAATTGCGGTGTGCCGCAGGCGGCACGGATTTCATGAAAGGCACAGACTGGAGGCTTCTGCCATGCCCAATGGCTCCCCTGTGTAAGGGGAGCTGTCTGCCAAGCAGACTGAGGGGTTGTCCCTCTAACCGCCCAAGTCTCAGGCTTGCCAGCCTGGTGGGGACGCTTCCCGCTGGGGGTTCCTTTTGCTCGGTCAAAAGGAACCAAAACCCGCTTAGGGCGTTCCCCCCTAAGGACCTCCCTGGGGTACTGGTTGGAACGTGCGCCTTCCTCTCTCCGGCCCTGGACCGTTCAGGTCACATAGATGGCGTAGACATTCTGTGGGTGGTGCCTGCTTCTCTGTAGGATGGTACTTCTACCGCCAGGGCCTTACTCTGGTGAGCCGCTGTTCCCAGCGGTCGGGGGCCTGGCAGCGCAATTCTGGTGGGCTGGGCGCAAAAAGGCCCTGAACATCGCCAAATTTCTTGGGTTGATGGGCGTAGGGGAGGGGCTTGCCCCTCCCGAATCCCCCAGGGCAATGCCAGGAAACCAACGGGCCGGGCAAGCCACGGCCCCTACCACAGCAACACAGGAAGTGCGGCAAACACTCCCGGCGGCAGTCATCCGAAGCCGGACTTCCGGCGGCGGGAACGCCGCTATGCCAAGGTAGGCCCTGGCAATCGAAGAATGCACTATCAGAGGAGTCAACACAACCCGTAGAACGGCAAGCCATCTATGTGACCCCACTAGGACCAGGGCCGAAACCAGGAGGACGCAGGTGCATCCAGTACCGCGGGGTGGATTCCACAAGGCGGGGGAAGGCCCCGCCTTTGGTGGGTCTTTGGTGACTTTCTGCCCAGTCAGAAAGTTACCCTGCGGAGCTTACCCAGGCTGGCAAGCCTGTATTTGGAAAAATAGAACAACAGACTACCTCAGTCCCTCGACTGAGATAGTCCAATTTGTTTCACGTGAAACACCTAAGCAACACAGGAAGTGCGGCAAACACTCCCGGCGGCAGTCATCCGAAGCCGGACTTCCGGCGGCGGGAACGCCGCTTCTCCAGGGTAAGGCCCTGGCAATCGAAGAATGCACCATCAGAGAAGTCGATACAACCCGTAGAACGGCAATCCATCTATGTGACCCCACCCGGACCAGGGCCGAAACCAGGAGGACGCAGGTGCATTCCGTACCGCGGGGTGGATTCCACAAGGCGGGGGAAGGCCCCGCCTTTGGTGGGTCTTTGGTGACTTTCTGCCCAGTCAGAAAGTTACCCCAGCGGAGCGTCCCCGGCTGGCAAGCCTGTATTTGGAAAAATAGAACAACAGACTACCTCAGTCCCTCGACTGAGATAGTCCAATTTGTTTCACGTGAAACACCTATTTTTTCTTACACTGTGGTGGTTGAAAAAATCCTCACAAAACGGTATAATCAAACTCAGTTCTGTTTATCCTTTGAATGAAAAAAGGCGGGTTGTGTTATGTCAAAAACCATTGCCATTGTTAACCAAAAAGGCGGTGTTGGAAAGACCACCACCTGTGTCAATCTGGCCGCGGCTCTGGGTCAACAGGGCCACAAGGTGCTGGTGTGCGACTTCGACCCCCAGGGCAACGCCACCTCCGGGTTCGGTGTGGACAAGTCCCACTCCCCCAGCGTGTACGACGTGCTGCTGGGCAACGCCCCCATGTCCAAGGCCATTGTGTCCACCACCTGGGCGGACGTGGTGCCCTCCAACAAGGCCCTGTCCGGCGCCACCGTGGAGCTCATCGGCATGGACCGTCGGGAGTATCGGCTGAAGGACGCCCTGGAGGAAGTGAAGGACAACTACGACTATATCTTCATCGACTGCCCCCCTTCCCTGGAGCTGCTCACCCTGGACTCCCTGTGCGCCGCCGACACCCTGCTGGTGCCCGTCCAGTGCGAGTACTACGCCCTGGAAGGTCTCAGCGATCTGATGTACACCGTGCGTCTGGCCAAGCGGTCCCTGAACCCCAACCTGGATTTGGAGGGCGTGGTGCTCACCATGTACGACGGGCGCACCAACCTGTCCATGCAGGTGGCGGAGGAGGTCAAGCGGTACTTCCCCGGCAAGGTGTACGCCAGTGTCATCCCCCGCAATGTGCGCCTGTCCGAGGCCCCCAGCCACGGCAAGCCGGTGCTGGCCTACGACAAGTGGTCCCGAGGCGCCGAAGCCTATGAGGCCCTGGCGGAGGAGTTTCACAACAAGAACAACCCCTGATGTTTCACGTGAAACATCCCACTGAAATAGAAAGGAAGGGATAGCCACATGGCAAAAGTCAAAGGCGGCTTAGGCCGGGGCCTGGGCGCCCTCATGGGGGACGCCGCCCTCCAGACCCAAGAGGCGGGCTCGGTACAACTGCCCATCTCCCAGGTGGAGCCGGGGCTGAACCAGCCCCGGAAGCGGTTTGACGAGGAGTCCCTGGCCGACCTGGCGGACTCCATCCGGGAGCACGGCATCATCCAGCCCCTCACCGTCCGCCGTCTCTCCACCGGATACTATCAGATCATCGCCGGGGAACGCCGGTGGCGGGCCGCCAAGCAGGCGGGCCTGGCCGAGGTGCCGGTGGTCATCATCGAGGCCGACGACCGCAAGGTGATGGAGCTGGGCCTCATTGAGAACCTCCAGCGGGAGGACCTGAACCCCATGGAAGAAGCGGAGGGGTATCTGGTGCTGCTCACCGACTACGGCCTGACCCAGGAGGAGGTGGCCCGGCGGATGGGCAAGTCCCGCCCCGCCATTGCCAACGCCCTGCGTCTCACCTCCCTCCCCCCTGCGGTCCGGGAACAGCTGGCCCAGGGCATCCTGTCCGCCGGACATGGCCGGGCGGTGCTCATGGTGGAGGGCGAGCAGGCCCAGACCGCCTTTGGCGCCTGGATTGCCGAACAGGGGCTGTCGGTGCGTCAGGCGGAGGCCGCCGCCAAGCACTTCACCCTGGAGCCCAAGGTGAAGAAGGAGAAGCCCATCAACGAGAACCAGATGTATATCGACCAGGCCCAGCAGCAGCTGGCCAGCCATCTGGGCCGCAAGGTGAAGATTACCAGCGGCAAGAAGAAGGGCCGCCTGGAGCTGGAGTTCTACAATGTGGACGATCTGAATAACCTGCTGGAGCAGCTCCAGCAGCTGCCGCATATGGAGCATACCCAGGAGTAATATCAGCAAGGCAAAGCCCTGCACTCTTTCTTAGCTCCGCAGGGTCGGAGAAATGAACGATTTTCATTTTCCTGCATGAGGCTTGCCAGCCTGGCGGGACGCTCCCCGCTGGGGGTTCCTTTTGCTCGGTCAAAAGGAACCAAAACCCGCTTAGGGCGTTCCCCCCTAAGGACCTCCCTGGGGTACCAAGCTGGACCTGCATCAAGTCTAGATTCGGCCCGTCCCCCTTGCTGTAGCGCCTAGCCGTGCCACCACACCAGGCTGCTCTGGGCAGCTGGCCCTACAGCCTGGTGGTTTCCACCTCCGGGCCTACCTTGGAGCAGCGGCGTTCCCGCCACCGGAAGCCTGGCCCCCGTTAGCTGGAAACAGCGGCTCACCAGAGTAAGGCCCTGGCAATCGAAGAACAACCACACAGAGGAGTAGGCACGTTCGGTAGAAGTTCCACGCCATCTATGTGACCTCTCCAGGCCCAGGGCCGAAACAAGGAGGACGCAGGCACATCCAGTACCGCGGGGTGGATTCCACAAGGCGGGGGAAGGCCCCGCCTTTGGTGGGTCTTTGGTGACTTTCTGCCCAATCAGAAAGTCACCCCAGCGGAGCGTCCCCACCGGGGGCGCTGGTCTGCGCCTGAGAAATGGTCGAAGGTCAAGCCTTCCATTATTCCATAAATACACCTGACAAAGGAGAAAAAGAGACCATGTTAGACATCAAGTTTATCCGGGAAAACCCCGAGGTTGTCAAAGAGAACATCAAGAAGAAGTTCCAGGACGCCAAGCTGCCCCTGGTGGACCAGGTCATCGAGCTGGACCGCCAGAACCGGGACGCCATGACCGAGGCCAACAACCTGCGGGCCTCCCGCAACTCCCTGTCCAAGCAGATTGGCATGCTCATGGGCCAGGCCAAGAAGGACCCCTCCAAGCTGGAGGAGGCCGAGGCCGTCAAGGCTCAGGTAAAGGCCAACGCCGACCGCCTGGCCGAGCTGGAGGAGCTGGAGGGCAAGCTGGCGGTGGAGATTCGCTCCATCCTGCTGAAGATCCCCAACATCATCGACCCCTCCGTGCCCATCGGCGAGAGCGATGAGTTCAACGTGGAGGTGGAGCGGTTCGGCGAGCCCGCCACCCCCGACTTCGAGGTGCCCTACCACACCGCCATTATGGAGTCCTTTGACGGCATCGACCTGGACTCCGCTGGCCGTGTGTCCGGCAACGGCTTCTATTACCTCATGGGCGACATTGCCCGCCTGCACTCCGCTGTGCTGGCCTACGCCCGGGACTTCATGATTAACAAGGGCTTTACCTACTGCGTGCCCCCCTTCATGATCCACGGCAACGTGGTGGAGGGCGTCATGAGCCAGACCGAGATGGACGCCATGATGTACAAGATTGAGGGCGAGGACCTGTACCTCATCGGCACCAGCGAGCACTCCATGATCGGCAAGTTCATCGACCAGATCATCCCCGAGGCCTCCCTGCCCTACACCCTCACCTCCTACTCCCCCTGCTTCCGCAAGGAGAAGGGCGCCCACGGCATTGAGGAGCGCGGCGTGTACCGCATCCACCAGTTCGAGAAGCAGGAGATGGTGGTGGTGTGCAGCCCTGAGGAGTCCATGGAGTGGTACGAGAAGATGTGGCGCTACTCCGTGGAGCTGTTCCGCTCCCTGGACATTCCCGTCCGTCAGCTGGAGTGCTGCTCCGGCGACCTGGCCGACCTGAAGGTGAAGTCCTGCGACATTGAGGCCTGGTCCCCCCGTCAGCAGAAGTACTTCGAGGTGTGCTCCTGCTCCAACCTGGGCGACGCTCAGGCCCGCCGCCTGAAGATGCGGGTCAAGGGCGAGAACGGCATGTACCTGCCCCACACCCTGAACAACACCGTGGTGGCTCCTCCCCGGATGCTCATCGCCTTCCTGGAGAACAACCTCCAGGCCGACGGCTCCGTCACCATCCCCGAGCCTCTGCGCCCCTACATGGGCGGCACCGCCGTGCTCACCCCCAAGCACTGAGATACAATACGAGGTAACTACAGATGAAAGCCTTTATTCGGGAATTCAAGACCTTCTTGAACCGGGGCAACGTGCTGGACCTGGCGGTGGGCGTCATCATCGGCGGCGCCTTCAAGTCCATCACCGACTCCCTCACCAACGACATTCTCATGCCCCTGCTGGGGCTGCTGGTCAATCGGGTGTCCTTCTCCGATCTGACCCTCACCCTGGGCTCCGCCACCATCGCCTACGGCAGCTTTATTGAGGCGGTGCTCAACTTCATCATCATGGCCTTCGCCGTGTTCTGCATCGTCAAGGCCTTCAACCGCCTCCACCGGAAAAAGGAGGAGGCAGCCCCCGCTCCCAAGCCCTCCAAGGAGGAGCTGCTGCTGGCCGAGATCCGCGATCTGCTGAAGGAGGGCAAGTAATGGAGGAGCAAGAACCCAGCTACACCCCCGCCTCCTTTGAAAAGCGGGTGGCGGCCTGGATTGGCATTGGGTACATGCTCATGCTCATTGCCCTCATCACCTACACCATCGCCACCGCCCGCACCCTCCCCGGCACCGCCCCCCTGCTGGTGGTGCCCGTGGGAATTGGCGTGCCCTTCATCGCCGTCCACCGCCAGCGCCAGGGTACCGCCCCCGGCGGCCTGGTGGGTACCATTCTCATCTGTGTAGTGTGCCTGGTGGCGGTGGTGCTGGGGCTTTGGCTGGGCGTGCCCGCCCTCATCGCCAACGTCACCACACCCCTGTAAAGGAGCGCGCCCATGGAATCTCTCATTTCCACCGGCCTTGCCCAGCTGGACCTCCCCGCCTACCCGGCGGATGCGGCGGCCAAGCTGGCAAAGTATGGTAATTTACTCATGGAACAAAATCAGGTGATGAACCTCACCGCCATCACCCAGCCCTTTGACGTGGCCACCCTGCACATGCTGGACTGTGCGCCCCTTTTAAACTGCGGGCGTCTGGAGCATGCCAAGCTCATCGACGTGGGCACTGGGGCGGGCTTCCCCGGCATGGTGCTGAAAACCCTCTGCCCCACCCTGTCCCTCACCCTGCTGGACGGGCTGCAAAAGCGCCTTTCCTGGCTTCAGACGGTGGCGGAGGAGTTGGAGCTGGAGGGGGTCACCACCCTCCACGCCCGGGCCGAGGAGGCGGGGCAAGACCCCGACCTCCGGGAGCAGTTTGACTTTGCCACCGCCCGGGCGGTGGCGGACCTGGGGCTCCTGTGCGAGATGTGCCTGCCCTTTGTGAAGGTGGGGGGCCGTTTCCTGGCCATGAAGGGCCCGGAGTGCCAGGAGGAGCTGGACCGGGCGGCCCGTGCCATCCCCACCCTGGGCGGCGTGCTCAAGGGCTGCTACGACTACCGGATTCCCCACACGGACATCACCCACCGGGTGGTGGTGGTGGAGAAGGTGGCCCCCTGCCCCGCCAAGTATCCGAGGCGTTGGGCGAAGATGCAGAAAGCGCCCTTATAAATGAAGAACGAAAAATGAAGAATGAAGAATGCAGGACCTGGGGTGCGGCGCACCCCAGGAAGTTGCACTTTCATTCAATTTGTTTACAAAAAACTTGCGGTATGAGACAATTCATGATATGATTTTCTTGTTGTGGAGGAGGCTAAGGCATGGGAACATCGGTAATGGTCACATCTGGAAAGGGCGGAACGGGTAAAACCGCCCTCACTGCCGGCGTCGCCTCATGTCTGGCCGCCTTAGGCCGTCGGGTGCTGTGCATTGACGTGGACGTGGGTCTGCGCAATCTGGACATTGCCCTGGGCATGTCCGACCGGGCCGTGATGGACTTCTCCGACGTGATGGAGCATCGCTGTCCCCTGCTCACCGCAGCGGCAGAGCACCCCCAAATTCGAGGTCTCTTTCTCCTCACCGCCCCCCTGTCCCTCATCAATCTGGATTTGAAGGGCTTCCGGGACGTGATTGACGAGGCCCGGGACTACTACGACTTCATCTTTCTGGACTCTCCGGCAGGACTGGGGGACGGATTCCAGCTGGCCATGTACGCCGCGGACCGTGCCATTGTGGTCTCTGCCACCGAGCCCGCCGCCCTGCGGGATGCCCAGCGGGCGGTGACCAAGCTCATGGGCCAGATTGAGGACATCCATCTGGTGGTCAACCGGGTAGAGCCCCGCATGATCGGCAAGCTGCGCACCACCATTGACGTCGCCATGGACACCGCCGGACTGCCCCTGCTGGGCATGGTGCCGGAGGACCCCCAAGTTACCCTGGCGGCAGCTCAGAGTGTCCCTCTGGTGTTGAAGACCTACAAGGGCGCTGCACCAGCTTATCTCAATATTGCCAAACGCCTGCTTGGCCAGCGAGTGCCCCTGTTGCACATCCGCTGAGCCCCCACAAGAAAGGAAGGATTCCCATGAACATTGCTCTGATGAGTCACGACAACAAAAAGGAGCTGATGGTGCAGTTCTGCATCGCCTACTGCGGCATCCTCTCCAAACATACCGTGTGCGCCACCAGCCGCACCGGCCGCCTGGTGGCTGAGGCCACCGGACTGCCCGTCCAGCTGTTTATGGCCCATGCTCACGGCGGCGCCCAACAGATTGGCGCCCGCATCGCCTACAACGAAATTGACATGGTGCTGTTTTTCAATGACCCCAATGCGGAGGATCTGGACCAGGACCTGCACTATATCACCCGCCTGTGCGACCAGAACAATGTGCCCATTGCCACCAACGCCGCCACCGCCGAGATGCTCATCCACGGCCTGGCTCGGGGCGACCTGAACTGGCGTGAGCTGATCAAACCCTCTACCCCGCTCAAAGTGTAAACTCATGTTCGGAGGTGTTGCCTCGGCAACACCTCTTTCCTTTGCGAAACGTCTCCTTTTCCCGTGGTAGGGGAGGGGCTTGCCCCTCCCGTCCCTGGTTGCGCCTGATTGCGGGAGGGGCAAGCCCCTCCCCTACGGCATGCTATGGGACCCCAGGCAGGACACGTTCCCCCCTATTCTAGCTGTAAGGAGTCCGATTCACATGGCAAAACAAAAACCCCGCACCCTCTCTGGGTTTATGGAACTGCTCCCCCAGCGTCAGGTGCAGTTTGACCGCATGGTGGAGCTGCTGCGCCGCTCCTATTCCCTCTACGGCTTCACCCCCCTGGACACCCCCGTCATCGAGGCCAGCGAGGTGCTGCTGGCCAAGGCCGGCGGCGAGACCGAGAAGCAGATCTATCGCTTCCTGAAGGGCGACACCGACCTGTCCCTGCGCTTTGACCTCACCGTGCCCCTGGCCAAGTACGTGGCCCTCCACTATGGGGACCTGGCCTTCCCCTTCCGCCGCTTCCAGATCGGCAAGGTGTACCGGGGCGAGCGCGCCCAGCGGGGCCGCTTCCGTGAATTCTATCAGGCGGACATCGACATCATTGGCGACGGCAAGCTGGACATCGTCAACGAGGCGGAGATTCCCTCCATCATCTATCAGACCTTCACCTCTCTGGGTCTCAAGCGGTTCCAGATTCGGGTGAACAACCGGAAGATTTTGAACGGCTTCTATGCCATGCTGGGCCTCACCGAGAAGTCCGGGGACATCATGCGCACCGTGGACAAGCTGGAGAAGATCGGCCCTGAAAAGGTGGCCGCCCTCCTCACCGGCGAGGACATCGGCATCACCGCTGAGCAGGCCGACGAGATTCTAAAGTTCATCGCCATCCAGGGCGACAACGACCAGGTGCTCACCGCTCTGGAGGGCTACCGGGGCCGCCACGAGCTGTTCGACCAGGGCCTGGACGAGCTCACCTGCGTGGTGAAGTACCTCTCCGCCTTCGGCGTGCCTCAGACCCACTTTGCCGTGGATCTGACCATTGCCCGTGGCCTGGACTACTACACCGGCACCGTGTACGAGACCACCATGCTGGACCACCCGGAGATCGGCTCCATCTGCTCCGGCGGCCGCTACGACAACCTGGCCGAGTACTACACCGACAAGCAGCTGCCCGGCGTGGGCATCTCCATCGGCCTCACCCGCCTGTTCTTTGTCCTGGAGGACCAGGGCTACCTCAACGAGGAGATGGTCACCGCTCCCGCCGACGTGCTCATCCTGCCCATGACCGAGGACCTGGCCCCCGCCATCTCCTTTGCCACCCAGCTGCGCCAAGCCGGTGTGCGGGCCCAGCTGTACACCGAGCAGAAGAAGTTCAAGCAGAAGATGACCTACGCCGACAAGATCGGCGTACCCTATGTGGCCTTCCTGGGGGACGACGAGATCTCCCAGAATGCCGTGTCCGTCAAGGACATGACCACCGGCCAGCAGGAGACCCTGAGCGTGGACCAGGCGGTGGACACCATTGCCAACGACCTGGCCGAACGGGTGGCTGGCATTGACCCCATCCAGGAACCTGAGCACTAATTGTAATATTTTATATCTATTATACATTTTGGAGTTGATTTCACATGGTTCAATCCCGTACCCACACCTGTGGGGAACTGCGCATGGAGCAGGTCGGCCAGACCGTCACCCTGGCTGGCTTCCTAGAAAACGTCCGTGAGGTGGGCCAGAATCTGGCCTTTGTGGTGCTGCGTGACTTCTACGGCACCACCCAGGTGGTCATCGAGACCGCCGAGATGATGGCCATCGTCAAGGACCTGAACAAGGAGTCCACCCTCCAGGTCACCGGCGTTGTCCGGGAGCGCGACAGCAAGAACTCCAAGCTGCCCACCGGCGACATTGAGGTGGTGCCCTCCGCCATCACTGTGCTGGGCCGCTGCCGCCACAACGAGCTGCCCTTCCCGATTAGCCGCAGCCGGGAGGCGGACGAGACCCAGCGTCTGAAGTACCGCTATCTGGACCTGCGCAACCCTGAGGTGAAGAACAACATCATCCTGCGCTGCAACGTGGTGTCCGCCCTGCGTCAGGCCATGACCGCTGAGGGCTTCATGGAGATCACCACCCCCATTTTGACCGCCTCCTCCCCCGAGGGCGCCCGGGACTACCTGGTGCCCAGCCGTAAGCACCCCGGCAAGTTCTACGCGCTGCCCCAGGCTCCCCAGCAGTTCAAGCAGCTGCTGATGGCCTCCGGCTTTGACCGCTATTTCCAGATTGCCCCCTGCTTCCGGGACGAGGACGCCCGTGGCGACCGCTCCCCCGGCGAGTTCTATCAGCTGGATATGGAGATGGCCTTTGCGGGCCAAGAGGACGTATTCGCCGTTCTGGAGCGTGTGCTCCCCCCCATCTTCGCCAAGTACGGCACCTACAACGTGGCCTCTCAGGCCCCCTTCACCCGCATCCCCTTCCTGGAGGCCATGGACAAGTACGGCTCCGACAAGCCCGACCTGCGCATTGACCTGACCCTCACCGACGCCACCGACGTGCTGTCCGGCTGCGGCTTCGGTCCCTTCGAGGGCAACACCGTCAAGGCCATTGTGGTCACCGACTTTGTGGGCACCCGCAAGCAGATTGACGGCCTGTGCAACCAGGTGGAGGTGCAGTCCGGCGAGAAGGCCTATTGGTTCCGCTACGATGAAAAGGGTGAGATCGTGGGCGGCATCGCCAAGTTTGTCCAGCCCATCCGTGAGCAGGTGGTGGAGGCTCTGGGCCTCACCCCCGGCTGCTTTGTGGGCCTGACTGCCGGAAAGCTGCTCACCGCCCAGAAGACCGCTGGCGTGCTCCGTTCCAAGCTGGGCAACTTCTGCCCCAACCACATGGACCGTGAGCGCTACGAGTTCTGCTGGATTGTGGACTTCCCCATGTACGAGATCGGCGAGGAGTCCGGGCTGCTGGAGTTCTGCCACAACCCCTTCTCCATGCCCAACGGCGGCCTGGAGATTCTGAAGAAGGCCGCTGCCGGCGAGGTGGACCCCCTGACCATCACCGCCTACCAGTACGACCTGGTGTGCAACGGCGTGGAGCTGTCCTCCGGCGCTGTGCGGAACCACGACCCCGAGATCATGCTGGAGGCCTTCCAGCTGGTGCGTCTGGGCGAGGACGACGTGAAGAGCAAGTTCCCCGCCATGTACAACGCCTTCACCTACGGCGCTCCCCCCCACGCAGGCATCGCCCCCGGTGTGGACCGCATGGTGATGCTGCTGGCCGGTGAGGACTCCATCCGGGAAATCATCCCCTTCCCCATGAACAAGAACGCCCAGGACCTGATGATGGGCGCCCCCTCCTTCGTGGACCCCAAGCAGCTGGACGAGCTGAACATCGCCTGCGTCAAGCAGGAAGAAGAATAAAAACCTTTGGCCGGAGAAAAGCAGGTGCTTTTCTCCGGCCAATTTGTTTTTACGAATCAAGAGAAATTGATCGTCTAACCGCCCAGGTTCCGGCTTGCCAGCCTGGTGGGGACGCTTCCCGCTGGGGGTTTCTTTTGAGCGGGCAAAAGAAACCAAAACCCGCTTAGGGCGTTCCCCCCTAAGGACCTCCCTGGGGTACG
>NZ_NFKG01000039.1:0-21153 GCF_002160275.1 Pseudoflavonifractor sp. An187
GAGAAGCACGAGCTGTATCTCGCTGCATAAAAAGCGGCCAGCAGCACATAGGCTACTGGCCGGGAAAACTTTATATTTTTTCACTGTCCTCTTGACGGGGAGCAGTTCAGTATGCCGTCCGGGCTGGTTGGATTCTGTAATAAGTTTGTTGTAGGTTTTTCGAGGATGTGTGACACATCGGGGAAGGCGAATATCTCTAAATACAAAATTGTTATAATAATTGACAATATTTTTATAATAGAGTAGAATAAAGTGTTATATTAAAATTAAAGAGACGTTAATACATAGCAGAAACTATACCAGAGTAAGGACATTACTACATGTGTGCCCCAAAAGCATTTCATGTTATTTTGAGGTGTTTATGATGAAATGCTTCTGTTGAAAAACAAAAGGGGAAGATTATAAAATAGCTATTATTACAGTGAAATAAGAAACTTACGAAACCGATTATACAATGAGAACGGAGGCGCATCATGATAAATATTCGAGATTTTGACGGATGGAATATATATGATGGTGCCTCAGAAGGTAGTGGACGAAGTGAAAAAGTCTGGCTGATGTCAAAAGATGGAGATATTGGCTTATTTAAGTTTCCTAAAATAGATCCGGCTACATCACAGGAAACAACTGAACATATTTCAGAACATTTGGCCCATCAGATAGGTGAAATATTGGGGGTTTCTACTGCTAATGTAGATATTGGTACTTATCATGGACGCATTGGAAGTATGAGTTATCTAGTTAGTCAACCCAATGAATATTTAAAAGAAGGCATTGGATTTATTTCCGGAATTTACCCAAACTACGATGCGGATAAGATGGTGGATACTAGCAGTGGAAAATACTATTGCTTAGAGCATATCCTCCAATCTACTTACGAAATTGTGTCGAGAGATGTCTGGATTGAAATGATGGTGTTTGATTTTTTAATAGGGAATGCAGATCGGCATCAAAGCAATTGGGCAATTCTTGAATTATCAGGGGAACCATGGGAAAAGAGAGAAGTGCGAAAATGCCCATTATATGATAATGGGTCATCGTTATGCTGTTATGTTAATGATAAACAATTGGACAGGATGTTTGGGAAAGACGCTGGCCCTTTCAATGCATTAGTCGACACGAAGTCACGATCTATTATAAGAATTGATGGCTCTCGTAAAGCACAACCTCGACATAGAGAGGTTGTGAAATATCTTCTTTCGGAGTATCCTGAAACACACGACATCTGCGTACGATTTATTAAGAAATTAAACAATGATATTATTGATAATTTGGTAGATGTATATCAGTCAGAAATTTTGAGTCTGGGAAAAAATAAATTGATTCGACGATTCTTGAAAAGAAAACTGGAGATTCTTGGGGAGTTACTACAGGGGGACGACTAAATGTGTAAGGATAATAAAAATGAGTTTCTATATTTGATTTGGAAAGATCCTAAAACTAGGAGAAACTTTACAGTCGGAAAGTTGACCCGAGGAGAGACTTTTAAATTTGAGTATTGTGAAGAATACAATGATGCACAGAAATGTGGCTGGGGAAAGCTCGAAGCATTTCCCAATGAAAAGGTTTACGAGAGCAATATCTTGTTTCCTGTCTTTTCTAGTCGGTTGCCTGATCCTAAGCGCCGAGATATTGAGAAGATTCTGGAAAAATATGGACTTACACAATATGATGCGTATGAGTTACTAAAGAAAAATGGTGGAAGGTTACCTATTGACACCTATGAATTTATTAATCCGATTCTTTCAGATGACAAAACCGTACAACGAGAATTCTATATTATGGGAATTCGCCATTTAGCGCCATGTGAAGGAAGGATGTGTTCTCTTTTACCGCAAATTCATGTGGGAGATTTGCTGCAATTGAGTCCACAACCGGAGAATGAAAATGATTCAAATGCCATTCAAGTAAACACAAACAAGGGGGAACATTTAGGATATATTCCTCGATATTACAACCGAGCAATTCTCGCACTCCTCTCTGAGGGGCTGTCATATTCCTGTCAAGTAATTGAGATTAATCGTTTAGGTAATTGCTCAGAGTGTGTAAAAGTCTGTTTCAATATTCCCAGTATTGCAAAAGAGTGAGAGAACGGCAATACATTTTTCATATAGCATAGAAATCGATAGGAACAAATAATGGGGACGGGCACCATCTGTGGCGTGTCTCTGGAGACCCTGTTCAAGATTGCCCAGGTGTTGGACATACCCCCGGCCAAATTGCTGGCGGACGATTGAGCACCGGGTGAGAATCAAACCACGAAAAAAACCAGCCCGGACGGCATACAACGCCGTCCGGGCTGGCCTATTCTATTATAAAGAATTTTGTTCAGCTCAGCACCGCCAACTCCACCTTCTTGGTGAGTTTATTGGTCTGCTTGGTGATCTGCCCCACCAGAATAGCGGCGGCGATGGTGCCCTCACGCACGCCGCTGAGGTGGCCCAGGAACACCAGCGACAACACAATGGCGATGCACACCAGGGTCACGTCAAAACACATCTTCATATTGCCAAACTTCACCGGGGCCACCTGACAGATGGCCAGCACAATGCCCTCCCCGGCGGTGGTCACCAGGTTGGCCATTACCTCTACGCTCACCCCAAAGGCGATGAGCACAATGCCCAGAGCGCAGTAGACCCAGGCCATGAGATAGCCGGAGCAGGGCAGAGGGGCGATGACCCATTCCGCCACGTCGATGGTGAACCCGAAGAGAATGGCGGCCGGGAATTGCAGTATCTGGAACCAGTCGTATTGCCGGCGAAGAATGGCGATCTGGATGAGCACAAAGAGGAAATTCATGATGATGGTGGTGGCCCCCACCGACAGGCCGGAAATTTCCGAGGTGACATAGGGCACACTGGAGATGGGGGAGGTGCCCAGCCCCGCTTTGATGGAAAAGGCCACGCCAAAGGCCATGATCATCAGTCCCAGGCACAAAAAGAGGATGCGCCGCAGGGGGTGGGTGAGAGGGGTTCGGTTGGATTGTCGCATGGAATCTCGACCTTTCAAAGCCTGTTGTGGGAGACGCAAAAAGCGGGGTAAAACCTGGAATGGTCTTACCCCGCAGTGACCTGCGCAGAAACAGAGAGATTTCAAGTTTTACAGTTTTCTACCATTGTAGCACCCCCTGGCGGCAAGGTCAAGCCGGCCGGGGATCGGGAGCACCCAGCCCCTGGGGTCTGCCCAATACCAGGCCCAGCAGCAGGGTGAACAGCTCAGCGGCGGGGAAGGCCAGCCACACCCCGGTGATGCCAAACAGGTGGGAGAGAAGGAAGGCGAAGGCCACAATGGCCACCACGCCCCGGCACAGGGCCAGGATGGAGGACTCTCTGCCCCGGCCCGTGGCGCTGTAGAAGCCGGATTTGACAATGTTGGCCCCGGCGAAGAGGAAGCCCAGAAAGTACAGGCGCAGGCCGGGGATGGCGTAGTCGGCCAGCTGGGCGGAGTGCTGGCTGTTGAACACCGCCACCAGGGTCCCGGCAAAGGTCACCACCACGGCCACCACCACGGCGGACACACACAGGCCGATGAACATGGAGTGGCGGTAGATGCGGCTCTGGCCCTGGGTGTCGCCGGAGCCGTGGCAGGCACTGGCCAGAGGCTGGAGCCCCTGGGAGATGCCGTTGAAGAGGGCGACCCCCACCAGGGCGATATTGGCCACGATGCCGTAGGCGGCCACCGCCGCATTGCCCGCCAGATGCAGGAGAATGAAGTTAAAGACCATGGTGGTCACGCCGCTGGACATCTCCCCCACAAAGGCCACCACCCCCAGCTGGCAGGCGGAGAGCAGGCGGCGCAGAGAGGGCAGGGTGGGGATGAGGCGGATGGTGTTGCGGGGGGAGAGGTAGTGGAGCAGGCAGATGGACATGCTCACCACCGGGGAGAAGCCGGTGGCCAGGGCGGCCCCGGTCATGCCCAGTCCCAAGGGGAACATGAGCAGATAGTCAAAAAGAATGTTGAACAGGCCGCTGAGCAGAGTGGCGGCCATGGCGATGCGGGGGGCGCCATCGTTGCGCACAAAGGCGGTACAGGTGAAGTTGAGCATGAACAGGGGGGCAAAACACAGCACAATGCGGATGTAATTGTGTCCTACCTGCAAAATGGTGTTGTCCGCCCCCATCAGCCGCAGCACTCCGTCAGGCACGGCCACACCCAGCGCCACAAACACCGCCCCCACCAGCAGGGTCCAGGCGATGGAGTTGGAGAAGTAGAGGTGGTAATCGGGGGTGTTGCTCCCTTTCCCTAAGGCGTAGCGGGTGGCGGAGCCGATGCCAATCATGGAGCCCAGGGCGAAGATGAGCCCATAGAGGGGCAGCACCAGGTTCAGCGCGGTGATGCCGTTGGGGCCCTGGGACAGGGAGATAAAAAAGGTGTCGGCCAGGATGTAGCAGGAGGTGCCAATCATGGCCAGAATGTTGGGGAGCAGATAGCGTCTGAGCTGTTTTTCCATATGAATAGGTCCTTTCGCAAAAAAATGCACCCTTGTCTACGGCTTCTAAGACCTAACGCCGTAAACGAAGAATGCATTCTACATTCCACTACCCGGTGGCAGTTGATATCTAAGAAAGTATACCCCAGAATAGTGGGAAAAGCAAGGGGGAGTGTGGCAAAATCCAAGGGCTTATGGCTGTGCCAGTTCCACCAAAACGCCACTGGCATCGTCACTGGGCTTCAGGCGGGGAAATTGGCGCAAGTCCTGGTCTGCCTGTTCCACAGCCCGCACCCGGGAGAGCAGAGAGGAGAGGCCCTGAGTATAGGCGGCGTGCAGATATTCCTGGGGCCCGGGCTCCAGGTGGTAGCTCTGGTATCCGGCGGCCAGCCCATCCGACATCAAAAAGACATGGTGTACCCCTTGCCCCGACAGAGAGAGGTGGGCGCCGTACTGGGCCAGTCCGGTGTGAGGGGCCAGCACGGTGTAGCCATCCGGCTGTTCGGGGTGGTTTTTCTTTTCCCGGTGCTCCAGAAGCTTTGCCCGCATGGCGGGGCTTTGAATGACCTCGGCGGGTGGTTGCCCGGTGGTGTCAGACAGGTGCAGACACAGTTGGATGGCCCGGTCATCCAAGCGAGAGACCGCCGGGTCATGGTATACGCCGCCGTCCCAGATTGCGGTGCAGTCGCCCAGGAGGAACAGCTCCGGGCCGAACGCCTCTGTCGTTCGGAATATGGCCAGGGAGGCGGAGGGCTCATAGGAAAAGCCCCGCAAGTGGTCCGCAATGGGAATGGCCTGGTATTGCTGCTCCACCAGGGCCAGGGCTTGCTCCACCGCCGTGGAAAGGGGAGTGGAAGGCTGCTCTACCTGGGCGAAGGCGTGGGCAAAGGTGTGCACAAACCACTGGGCATCACTTTGAAAGCGGCCCTGCAAATGGGGCACCAACACATTGGGCATCAGGCCCGAGGAGCCATCCAGGAGCATAGCCCAGCGGTTGGGCTGGAGGTGTATGAAATCTTCGTTGACGGTGCGTCCTGTGGAGGACAGAGTGCTGACAACATCCATGGCCAGTACCTCCCTATCGTTTGCTTGTCCGTATTCTACCATGGAAGATGGGGAATGTATAGCGGCTGGAGTGGAAAAAGGGGGCATACACGTTGGGAGAGGTGTGGTATAATGAACGTATCCCAAAGACAAGGAGAGACTGTCATGAAACGACTGCTTGACTGTACCGCCTCGGACTTTCGCACCATGAATAAGGAGGAGCTGCTGGCCTCCATTGCCGGCTCGGAGGGCCGGGTGCTGGCCTGCGAGTCCATCGGCTATATCCAGCCCATGCTGGGCAACGTCACCAACGCCGAGTTTACCGCCGCCATGGGGGCGGATATTCTGCTTTTGAACATGTTTGACGTACAAAGACCCGTCATCCAGGGTTTGCCCAAGTGCGAGCCCATGGAGGTGGTGGCCAAGCTCAAGGCCCTCACCGGTCGCCCCATCGGCATCAACCTGGAGCCGGTGGACCAGCCCCTGGAGCAGGAGGAGGGGGACCTGTGGGCCATGACCGATGGGCGGAAGGCCACCCTGGAAAATGCCCGCCGGGCCGCGGACATGGGGGTGAACTTCATCCTCCTCACCGGAAATCCCGGGGTGGGTGTGACCAATGAGGCCATTGTGCGCACCTTGAAGGAGTACAAGGCGGAGCTGGGAGACCGGCTCATTCTGGCCGCCGGCAAGATGCACGCCTCCGGCATCCTCACCGAGGGGGCCGAGCACATCATCACCACCGCCGACATTGATGCCTTTGCCCAGGCGGGGGCGGACATCATTCTGCTCCCCGCCCCCGGCACCGTGCCCGGCATCACCGTGGAGTATGTCAGAGGCCTGGTCACCCACGCCCACTCCCTGGGCTGCCTGACCATCACCGCCATCGGCACCTCTCAGGAGGGGGCGGACGTGGACACCATCCGCCAGATTGCTCTGATGTGCAAGATGACCGGCACCGACATCCACCACCTGGGGGATGCGGGCTACGCGGGCATGTCCCTGCCGGAGAACATCCAGGCCTATTCTGTGGCCATCCGTGGCATCCGCCACACCTATCACCGGATGGCCTGTTCCGTGAACCGCTGACCCCTGGCCGCCGTTTCCCTCCCTTTGTGGGGCGGAAACGGCGGTATTTTTTTGTGAAAATTGTGGAATGCGGCGGAATTGACGAAAAAGGCTGGCGTGATATGATCCAAGAGATGCAAAGTGCACAACGTATAGGAAGGAAACCACAAATTGGGAGAAGAAGGAGTATGAGTATGAAGCAAAGACAATGGAAGCGATGGACAGCGGCTCTGTCGGCTGCGGCCATTCTGCTGACCCCCATGGCCACCCAGGCCCAGTCCCCCGACCAGGAGACCACCCAAATCAACCACGCCCTGACTGGTACGGCCACCGCCAACGACACCGAGACCAACGACTGGGGCGCAGACAAGGCCATTGACGGCATTGTCAACCGAGACGAGACCAACAAGCAGAACCAGTCCCGCTGGTCCACCAACGGCGCCAAGACCTCTGCCATGGACGGCCTCACCGCCGGTGGCGCTCCCGAGACCACCGACAAGCCCCAGGCCACCCAGAAGCCCGAGAACGTGCCTCAGACGGGCGATTCCGCTCAGCTGATGGTGTACGTGGCCGCTCTGGCCGCCGCTGCTGTGCTGATGGGTACCACCGTGGTGGTGCGCCGTCGCCGCAGCTAATCTCCAATCAAGCGAAAAAGTACGGTCAGCGAAAGCTGGCCGTACTTTTTGCTTCAAAAGCCTCCCTTGTGTAAAGGGAGGTGGCCCGGCGCAAGCCGGGTCGGAGGGATTGTCCTCCAACCGGTTTCTTCGTTCCGGCTTGCCAGCCTGGCGGGGACGCTCCGCTGGGCCCGATTTCTCCCCGATGAGAAATCGGGGAAAGAATCGCCAAAGGCGGGGCCTTCCCCCGCCTTGTGGAATCCACCCCGCGGTGCTGGGCGGAGGGTGCGCCTTTCTCTTTTCAGCCCTTGGTCCGGTGGGGTCACATAGAAGGCGTGGAAATTCTACAGGAAGTATCTGCTCCTCTGACAAATACTACTTCTATTGCCAGGGCCTTACCCTGGTGAGTCGCTGTTCCCAGCGATCGGCGGCCAGGCTCCCGGCGGCGGGAACGCCGCTTGGCCAGGGTAGGCCCGGAGATGGAAACCACCTAGCTGTAGGGCCAGCTGCCCAGGGTGGCCTGGTGTGGTGGCAGGAACAGGAGCCACAGCAAGGGTAACGGGCCGAATATAGACATGACGCAGGTCCAGCCTCGTACCCCAGGGAGGTTCTTAGGGGGGAACGCCCTAAGTGGCTTTTCGTCCATTTTGGCCAGTCAAAATGGACCCCAGCGGAGCGCGTCTCCCCTCGCCAGGGGAATAAGAATACGCCTGAGAAATCATTGCAGCACACCAAAAAGAGCCAACACAGGCCCAAATGGTCTGTATTGGCTCTCGTTTGTGTTTTAGCGATTTTCCAGGGGCACATAGTCCCGCATGGGGCACACCGCCTTGTAGGCGGGACGGATGATGCGGCCGGAGGGGTTGTAGACCTCCTCCACCCGGTGGGCACACCAGCCCACAATGCGGGCGATGGCAAACAGGGGGGTGTACAGCTCGGGGGGAATGCCCATCATCTTGTACACCAGGCCGGAGTACAAGTCTACGTTGGCGCACATGACCTTGTTCTGGCCGGTGACCCGGTGGAAGACCTCGGGGGCCAGCTTTTCCACCCGTTCAAACAGCTCCAGCTCCTCCACAAAGCCCCGCTCTTCCGCCACTTCCCGGGCAAACCGTTTGAGCATCACGGCACGGGGGTCGGAGAGGGTGTAGATGGCGTGGCCCATGCCGTAGATGAGTCCCGAGCGGTCTCCCGCCTCTTTCTTGAGAATCTTCTCCAAGTAGGCGGCCACCTCGTCGTCGCTGGACCAGTCCTTCACGTCCCGCTCAATGTGGCCGAACATCTCCATGACCTTCTTGTTGGCGCCGCCGTGCCGGGGGCCTTTCAGAGAGCCTACGGCAGCGGCAATGGCGGAATAGATGTCCGTGCCGGAGGAGGAGAGGACACGGCAGGCGAAGGCGGAGTTGTTGCCGCCGCCGTGGTCCATGTGCAGCACCAGACACAAATCCAGCAGCCGGGCCTCGGCCTGGCTGAACTTCTTATCCGGGCGGATGGAGCACAGGAAGTTCTCCGCCACGCTCAGCCCATCCTGGGGCCGGTGGAGCACCAGGGACTCATTGTCGAAGTAGTGGCGCTTACAGGCGTAGGCGTGGGCCACAATGACGGGGAACCGGGCAATGAGCTGGATGGCCTGGAACAGCTCCACGTCCAGGTTGTTGTTGTCCGGGTCCGGGTCATAGGAGTATAGGGACAGGGTGGAGCGGGCCAGCTTGTTCATCAGGTCCCGGCTGGGCCCCTTCAAAATCATGTCCTCGGTGAATCCGGGGGGCAGATTGCGGTAGTGGTTGAGCATACCCTGGAAGGTGGACAGCTCCTCCTTGGAGGGCAGGGAGCCGAAGAGGAGCAGATAGGCGGTCTCCTCGTAGCCGAAGCGGCCCTCCTTCAAAAAGCCCTCAATGAGCTCACACACGTCAATGCCGCGGTAGATGAGCTGGCCGGGGGCGGGGACACGCTCGCCGTCCTGGAGGTAGTAGCCCCGGACGTTGGCGATGTTGGTGATGCCCGCCATGACACCGGTGCCGTCAGCGTTGCGCAGCCCCCGCTTCACCCCGTACTTCTCATACAGAGAGGCGGGGATTTGGTGCTGAGGAGCATACTCGCTGCATATATGTTGAAGGAAGGACAGGGAACGTCCATCCATGAGGTCGAAGGAATTGATGGAATACATGGTGCACCTCCTAAATCGCCGCGGGGGTGGAAGGACCCGGAATGGGCCTCGGGCGGTTTCTATTCAGTATAGCGTATTAAAGTGCAACAGTCAAGACGAAACGAGGAGGAGAGGCTCGTGGGACGATGGCCCATTGACCGGGAGGCCACCCGGATTTTTGCCGCAGGAGTGCTGATGGGGGTCGCAACCCTGTTTTTATTTCCACTTTTGGCCCTGGGACAGGCTGAGGGGGAACAGGGCCTGTTGGAGACCCTGCCCGCCAATCCCACCCCGGTGGTGTCCCAGACCGCCCAGGCAGACCAGACCTGGGACAACCGCCAGAAGGTCCGGGTGCTGGTGGGGGAGGGGAAGGTAGAGGAGATGACCATGGCCGACTACCTGTGGCGGGTGGTGGCCGCCGAGATGCCCGCCTCCTTTGAGCCCCAGGCCCTGCGGGCCCAGGCGGTGTGCGCCCGTACCTACTCCCTGTGGAAGATGGGTGCCAACGCCCATAAGGACCAGGAGGCGGACATCTGCGCCGACTCCGGGTGCTGTCAGGCCTACATAGATCCCCAGAAGGCCAAAGAGAATTGGAACGACAACGCCCAGAGCTACACCGAGAAGATCACCCAGGCGGTGTCCGATACCGCGGGCCAGGTGATGACCTACGACGGCAAGCCCATACAGGCGGTGTTCTTCTCCTCCTCCACCGCCTCCACTGAGGACGCCCAGGCGGTGTGGGGCAACAGTCTGCCCTACCTGGTGTCCGTGTCCAGCCCCGAGGGGGAGGAGGTGCCCAACTACTACTCCACCGTCACCCTCACCCGGGAGGAGGTGGAGAAGAAGGTGAAGGAGGCCTATCCCGATGCCGACCTGTCCGGGGACCCGGCGGGATGGCTATCCGGCATGACCCTCACCGCCTCCGGCCGGGTAGGGAGCATGAAGGTGGGGGGCGTGGAGCTGTCCGGGGGTGCGGTGCGCACCCTGTTTGGTCTGCGCTCCGCCTGTTTCCAGGTCACCTACCAGGAGAACCAATTCACCTTTTCCGTCACTGGGTACGGCCACGGGGTGGGTATGAGCCAGTACGGGGCCAACGCCATGGCCGCCCAGGGGAGCAGCTGGGAGGATATTCTGAAGCACTATTACACGGGGGTGGAGATAGAAATGAAGAGTGAAAAATGAAGAATGAAGTCCTGCAAATAAAAGTCAAGCACCAAAATGAAAAAAGTCCCGCAAAATTTGCGAGACCGAAAAAAGGGTGCAACAAATCAGACCGGAGAGAAAGCACCTCACCGGCCGAGGTAAAATTTGGTTGTTAAAAATCACTTCTGCTCGGTAGTTTGTGCATCAAATGCCTCAAGGCACTCCTTTACGCGGGCGTAGTAGATACGCAAGAACTTGTTTTGAGCAGCGGTCATGTAGACGAAATAAGGTTTGCCCTCGCTGCGTTTCTTATCGAGGAACTGGTAGACTGGCTCATCTGCCGGGGATTTTTTCAGGTAAGTGCAGACGATCTGGTAGAGTGTTTTGCGCAGATGTGCTGAACCCCGTTTCGTGGTGGGAACACTCTTGGCACTGTGTTTGCCAGACTCATCCACACCGGGATCGATGCCCGCAAATCCAACGATGGAGCTGCGGCGTGGAAAACGGCGCACATCGCCGATCTCAGCCATGAGCGCAGGTGCAGTCTTATCACCAACACCGTACATGGTTCGCACCGTGTCATATTCCGGCAATTGCCGGGCAAGCCGTGTCATCTCAGCTCGCAGAGCGGCCAGTGTCATCTTGCCTGCAAGAAGCTGCTGGGCGGCTGAGATAATGAGCAGCTTGGTGTTGTCATTCTTCGGCAACGTGGTGAAATGGCCGCAGCTTCCGGCATAGACCTCCAGTGCTTTTTCGACGCTGAAATGGTAGCCCTTGCGTTTGCACCACTTCTGGTAACGCTCGGTGAATGCCTTTTCGCTGACGCGGCAGATGCAGTCACAATGCCAGAAGGTCCTGACAAAATCCACCCATTTCTGGTGACCGTCCGCACGCTCCGGGCTGGAGAACAGTTCGTTCACGCTGGGAAAGGTCTTGTCGGTCAGAGAAATGAGATTGTTTTGCAGCGACACCACCGTTTTCATGTAAAGGTTGTACTGGCGGCTGCACAGCTTCAGTTGTTGTCTTACAGTGTCCATGGGAGTATATTCCCGCAGATCCACCCAGTTGTCAAGGCCGTACTTGGCAATCTTCATAGCATCGGCCTTGTCGGTCTTGACTTTGCGGATGGAACCGCCTCCGCTCTGCTTGATATACAGCGGATTTAGGACACAGACGTAGATACCGTACTCATGCAGCGCTGCCGCAATCGGCTCATGGTAGCGGCCGGTAGCTTCCATGACAACGCGGGTATCTTCGCCCAGCGCAATGATGGCATAAGCCATCTGCTCCAGACCAACTTCGGTATGGAGAAATTCCTGTGGTAGCAATGCCACTTCACCCATTGGCCGCAGGGCAGCCACCGTGCTCTTTCCCTTGGAAACATCAATTCCAACTGCGTTCATTTTATGCCTCCTTCTGGCTGGACATGGCTTTCCACCTTTTACTCATTGCCTGTTCAATCTCCTGAGTGACACGAGCGCACACTGTGGCTCTACCTGCGCAAATCGAATGCTGCGAATGAGAGAGGTGGCTGACTGACTCCATTACGGGCGTGCTGGCCCATGGTGATGCGTGTCAGGCCATTTACTCTCCCATTCTAACAGCTTCGGCTTTGAGATGGAAAAAGACGCGGCTGGCTGCCGCGCCTTATACCGTAACTTTATTGTAGGAGAATGGTGGTGTGCCGCCGAAGCGGCACAAAGTTCAAAAAACGCCCCGGCGTATTGCCGGGGCGTTGGTGTGCAGTATTAGGGTAAAACCACCCACAGAAGGAGCAGCACCGCCAAAAACGCCACATTGAGGGCGGTGAACTGGCCCAGGTACTTCCCCTTCTTCTCGGGGAAGGTGCGGGCGATGTATTTATAGGAGATCAGGCTGGCCATGGAGGCGATGAGGGTACCCAAACCGCCCAGATTCACACCCAGCAGCAGCCCAGCGCCGTTGTCCGTGAATCCGGACAGGAGCAGGGCGGCGGGGACGTTGGAAATCACTTGGCTGGCCACCACGCCGCACAGCACCTCCTGGCCCTGGATGAGGGACTGGAAGAGGGCGGTGAGGGCGGGGATGCGGCCCAGGTTGCCCACAAAGAGGAAGAAGCCCACAAAGGTGGCCAGCAGGGCGTAGTCCACGTGGAGCAGCACCTGTTTGTCAGCCATCAGCACCACCACCAGCACCAAGGGGCACAGCACGTACAGGGGCACCGCTTTGGCTACGCCACCCAGACACAGGGCGAAGAGCACCCCGTAGGCGGCCACCCGGGCCCCGGACAGGGGCGGCACCTCCCCGGACACCTGGGGCACCTCCAGGGACTGGGAGGGGCGTACCATCAAAAACACCGCCAGCAGCACCAGGCAGGCCCCGGCGTAGGGGAGCACGGTGGCGAAAAAGGACCCCAGGTCCATCTCATAGCAGGAGTACAGGTACAGGTTTTGGGGGTTGCCGATGGGGGTGGCCATGCTGCCCAGGTTGGCGGCGATGGTCTGCATCACCACCACCGGCACCACTCGCTGGGTCTGGCCTGCCAGTGAGAGCACCTCCAGGGCGAAGGGGACAAAGGTGATGAGGGCCACGTCATTGGTCACCGCCATGCTCACAAAGAAGGGCAGCAGGATGAGCACCCCTTCCAGCTGTCGGGTGGTGTGGGTGCGCTCCAGCATGGACCGGCCCAGGCGGAAAAATAGGCCCTGCCGCTGGAGCCCCCCCATCACTGCCATGAGGGCAAAGAGCATCCCCAGGGTGTGCAGGTCCACATAGTTGATATATTGGGCATCGGGGGGGACGAGAACAGCGGTGACCAGGGCCAAGACCCAGGCCACACACAGCACCGTCTCCCCACGCAGCCATTGCAGCATTCGCTTCACAGTCAAACACGCTCCTTTTTGCGTCTGACATGGTAGCACAGGCAGAGCGAAAATGCAATGTTTTCCAGGGGAAAAAGAGAAGAAACCGAAAAGATTTGTCAAAGATTGAAAAAGATTGTCTATCGTGGTAAAGTGTAGACAATAAAACCCTCACCGCGGGGTGAGGCGAGAAGAGAAATGAGGGGATAGCCATGGCAGAACCCAAGCGGCTGGCTCCCAAGGAGCCAGGGGTGTTTTCGAAATGGAAGGAAACGTGCAAAGAGAAGTGGAAACATGTGCGACTTCCATCCATTCGGGTTCCCAAGCTCCAGTTCTCCTCTGGGCCCAAAACCCAGACCCGTCGGCGGCGGGTGAGTGGGTCGCCCCTTCGGTCGGCGGTGAGCCTGCCGCTGATGCTGCTCTACCACGAGGTGCTGCTGCGGCTGTTTGATGGGGACAGCAACTTTTTCGACCTGGGGCTGCTGCGCATTTTCCTGTTCTCCCTGGCAGCGGGGCTGGCCGTCTTTCTGGTGCTGGACCTCATTCCCAACCGGAAGGTGTCCCGCATTCTGGGCGGCGTGCTGGTGGCGGGGTGGACGGTGTTCACCTGCGTGGAGTACTGCTGCAAGAGCTTTTTCAAGATCTATTTCGGCCTGGGATACATGCAGGGCATGGCCGGGCAGGTGGTGGGGGACTTCAGCGGCACCATGGTGGAGGTGGTGCTGGCCCGCATCCCCTTTATCTTGCTCTCCCTCATTCCCTTTGTGGTCTATCTGCGCATGTGCCCTGTCATCCTCTACGAAAAGGGCCAGCGGGCCCCGGTGCGGGTGATGCTGGCGGGGCTTATGGTGGTGCTCCAGCTGGTGGGGGTGCTCACCGCCCGGCTGGGGGCTGAAAAGAACTACTACACCTACGACTTCTCGGTGAATACGTCGGTGCCCCACTTCGGGCTGCTGACCACCTTACGTCTGGAGCTGGGTTACGCCATCACCGGCATCCCGGAGACTCCTCTGGATATCCTGCTCCCCTATGACCCGCTGCCCACCGCCACCCCGGCCTCCAGCCCGGAGCCTGGGGCCAGCCAGGCCCCCACCGGGGACAACGTGTTGGACATCGACTTTGAGGCTCTGGCGGCGGGGACTGACGACGAGACCCTGAAGGCCATGCACCAGTTCTTTGGGGCCAAGAGTCCCACCAATAAAAATGAGTACACCGGGTATTTTCAGGGGAAAAACCTCATTTTGATTACTGCCGAGGCTTTCTCTCCCTATGTCATCGACCAGGAGCTTACCCCCACTCTGTACAAACTGTCCCACGAGGGCTTTGTCTTTGAAAACTACTACCAGCCCGACTGGACCCAGTCCACCACCGGGGGCGAGTTCGCGGTGATGACCGGGCTCATTCCCACCTGGATTGGGGGCAGCGAGCTGTCCTTCCGAGTCAGTGCCAAGGATGCCATGCCCGTGGCCCTGGGCTGGCAGTTTCAAAAGCTGGGCTATGACACCCTGGCCTACCACAACAACACCTATACCTACTATGGCCGGGACGAGACCCACCCCAACCTGGGGTATGAGTATCACGGCATCGGCAACGGCCTAGAGCTGAAAAGCAACCTGTGGCCCTGCTCGGACCTGGAGATGATGGAGTCCACAGTGGACGGGTACATCCAGGACTATGCGAAAAACGGCACCCCCTTCCACACCTATTACATGACGGTGAGCGGACACTGCAACTACACCTGGTCGGGCAACGCCATGTCCCGGAAAAACCAGGCGGTCATTCAGGCCAAGTACCCCGACGCCTCGGAGCAGGTGCAGGCCTATCTGGCCTGTAATATGGAGCTGGAGTACGCCATGGAGTACCTGGTCAAGGAGCTGGAGGAGGCGGGGATTGCCGACGACACGGTGATCGCCCTCACCGCCGACCACTACCCCTACGCCCTGACAGAGGGGGGAACGGACTACTACAAAGAGCTGTCCGGCGTGGACGACACCGAGCGGGACACCTCCCGCTACCGCAATACCTTCATCCTGTGGAGCGGGTGCATGGAGGAGCCGGTGGTGGTGGACACCCCCTGTTCTGCCATTGACATCGTGCCCACCCTGTCCAACCTCTTCGGGTTGGAGTACGACTCCCGGCTCTACTCCGGCCGGGACATTTTCGCCACCAACTACCAGGCCAATCAGTATTCCAGCAACATGCCCCTGGTGGTGTTCGCCAACAAGGGGTATGGCAGCAGCTGGATCACTGCTGCGGGCACCTATGAGGCCTCCACCGGGACCTTTACCCCCCGGGAGGGTGTGACGGTGGACGAGAACTACGTCAGCCGGGTCAAGAGCCTGGTGGGCGCCAAGTACACCTATGCCAAATTGGTCATCGAGCGGAACTACTATTCCCTGGTTTGGCCGAAAGAGTAAGGAAAAAACAAATCCCTCCGGCCTAGGCCGGAGGGATTTTAAGCCTTGCAGAGTTCCGTCACCCGCAGGTGACGGAAGAAATTGAAATCTCGTCATTTCCGGGGACATGTGCATTGGAAATGACACTTCTCATGGCGCCTGGGGTGACTGTTTCGTTAGAAATCGAGCCCCGGGCGTCATGCAATCCTTCCCGTGGGAAAAGGCGGAGCCTTTTTCCGCGCGTTAATTTCCGCAGGCAATGGTGAGTACCCGGGAGCGGTTGGAGATGGTCAAGTCGGTATAGTCACCGCCAAACTCCCCGTCCACGGTCCAGGCCAGGGGCTTGGGGCTGGTAAAGTGGGCCTGGGAGCAGGTGAAGCCCACCACACTGCCGTCTTCGGGCAGTTTCTGGGTGGTGAGGGCGGTGAGAATGGACTGCCAGTCCTTGGCGGTCTTGGGGGTGCGGATGAGCAGGGCCTCAAACTGGCCGTCGTCCAGGCACACCAGGTCCCGGGGCAGGTTGACCATGCCGCCGATGGACACGGTGTTGGACACCATGCCGTAGATGAACTCCCCTTCTACCTCCAGGCCCTGGTCGGTGGTGACCTTCACCTGGTAGCTGGGGAAGTTCACCAGCCGCCCCGCCCCTTGCAGCACATAGGCCAGGTGGCCCAGCAGGTTTTTGGAGGCCTGGGGGGTGGAGTAGGACACGTCGGTGAACAGCCCGAAGGCGGCGATGTAGAGAAACTGCCGTCCGCCCAGGTCCCCCACGTCGATGGACCGGGGCACGCCGCCGCAGGCCACCCGGGCTAGCTCCTGGGTGGAGCGGGGCAGGTTGATGTTCCGGGAAAAGTCGTTGGTGGTGCCCGCCGGGATATAGCCCAGAACCGGTCGCTCCTCCTGGGGCAGGGAGAGCAGCCCGCCCACCGTCTCGTTGAGGGTGCCGTCCCCGCCGCAGCACACCACCCGGTCATAGTGGGCGGCGGTGTCTGCCACCACCTGGGTGGCGTCTCCGGGGCCTAGAGTGGGGCGCACGGTGATCTGGTAGCCCTCCTGGGCGAACACCGTGAGCACGTCGGAGAGCATGGTTTTGGCCCGCTGGCGGCCAGCTTTGGGGTTGTAGACAAAGAGCAGCTGTTTCATACATGCACCTTCCCGTAGTATTGCTTGATATTAGATCTAGTATAGCGCAAAGGGGCAGTGGAAACAAGAAAAATATATGAAGTGTGGGAGAGAGGGCGCCCCTCTCCCAAGTCTCAGACGTGGCCGTTCTCCCCTGGCGAGGGAAGACGCGCTTCCCGCTGGGGGTTTCTTTTGAACGGGCAAAAGAAACCAAAACCCGCTTAGGGCGTTCCCCCCTAAGTACCCCCCTTGGGGTACGAGGCTGGAACTGCGTCAAGCTGGTGTTCGGCCCGTGACCCTTGCTGTGGCACCTAGTCGTGCCACCACACCAGGCTGCTCTGGGCAGCTGGCCCTATAGCCAGGCGGTTTCCACCTCCGGGCCTACTCTGGTGTGTGCGGCGTTCCCGCCGCCGGGAGCCAGGCTATCGGCAACTGGGAACCGTTGCACACCAGGGTGAGGCCCTCGTGGTAGAAGTTTTATTTGTCGTAGAAGCTGAAACTTACAAAAGAATTGCCATGCCCTCTATGTGACCCCACCGGGCCAAGGGCCGCAAAGAGAAATGTGCAGGGGCTCCCCGTACCGCGGGGTGAATTCCACAAGGCGGGGGAAGGCCCCGCCTTTGGCGATTCTTTCCCCGATTTCTCATCGGGGAGAAATCGGGCATAAGCGGAGCGTCCCCGGCGGGGGCGCTGGTTCCTGCCCAGGAAATCGGAGAAGAAATTGTCTCTCGAAACAGCAAAAAAGTACGGCCAGCCGAAGCTGACCGTACTTTTTGCTTGATTTGGGATTAGCTGCGACGCTTGCGGGACACATAGGCAGCGCCAGCCAGCAGGCCCACAGCGGCGGTGAGGGCCGCCACATAGCCCATCAGCTGGGCAGAGTCCCCAGTCTGAGGCACGTTCTCAGGCGTCTGGGTGGCCTGAGGCTGGTCGGTGGCCTCAGGAGCCTGGGTCTGCTCAGGCTTCTGGCTCTCCTGAGGCTTCTCAGAGGGCTGCACGTCGCCCTCGGCGGTGAGGCCGTCCATGGCGCTCTGGAGCGCGGCCACGGCGTCGTCCACCACCTGCTGGTCGTCCTCCGACAGGCTCTCGTCGGCCATCACAGCCTGGGCAGCGGCCAGAGCGGAGCGGAAGGTGGCCACGGACTCGGCGGTGTATCCGGTGAGGTCCATGTCCTGGGCGGTGCCAATCAGGTCTTCCAGGATGGACTTATCCGCCTTGAAGCGCTGGGCCAGAATGGCGGTGAGGAGCTCGTCCACGGCGGTCTCCACGTCGCCCTGGAGGGCATTGCCGTCCTCCATCACGTCCTGACCGGCGGCCAGAGCGTCCAGCAGCTCCTGCCAGTGGTCGGGCAGGTACTTGCTCTCATTGGGGAGCATGCCCTCTGCCTTGTGGATGAGCAGCTCCAGCATGGTCTTGTCGCCCTGCTTCAGGCCCAGACCCCAGATACCCTCCAGCAGGTTATCCCAAGCGGTGTTCACCTGCTCCTGGGTGGCGTTGGGGTTGTCCAGCACGGCCTTGGCCTCGTCCATGGCCTTCTGGAAAGCGTCCACAGCGGCCTGCACCACACCGGTGGTGTCCAGATTCACGGCGTAGTCATAGGTGGCTTGGAGCAGGGCCTTGTTGGCGGAAGCAGACTCGCCCGCCTCGGTGAACTGCCAGGTGTCCAGGCTCATCAGGTTCTCCGCCTGGTCGTCTCCGGTGAACACCATAAACAGGTTGTGCACCCCGGTGAGGCCGGTGACATCGCAGGTGAGGGTCTGATAGGTGCCGTCTCCGGCGGGCACGGTGAGGGTACCCACCACGGTGCCGTCGGGGGAGTCCACCCGCAGCTCCACAGCTCCGCCCGCCTGGGCGGCGATGCTGGCGGTGAAGGAGGCGGCGCCCTTGTCGCCGAAGTCCAGTCCGGCCACGGCAATCCAGTCGCCGTTTTGGATGTCGGTGACGGCGCGGTTGTTCACTTCCGACAGGCCTTGGCCGGGCTGGTCACAGGCCTCTACCTTGATACCGGCCTGCCAGGCGATGGTCTCCCCGGCGGTGAGCTGATAGGGGCTCATGGTCTCCAGCTGGCTGATGCCCTCTCGGTCAGCCTGGATGGGGACGATGCGGCCATCGGCATAGTACTCCACCTCGTTGATGTGGGTGGAACGATAGCCCTTCTCAATGCCCATGGCCTGGCCCAGAGTCTGGGCGTGGTAGACGATGTAAGAGGTGCCCTTGAAGTTGAAAATGGCGTGGTGGTTGTTGCCGCCCACTCCGAAGTAGGTGGAGGGGTTCTGGAGAATCTCGCCGCAGTACTCATAGGGGCCCAGGGGGTCATCGCTGACCATATAGCAGATGATGCCGTAGCCCGGGTAGCCCTCCACGGCGGAGTGGTTGCCGGAGAAGTTGGAGCAGTAGGTGTAGTAGTACTTGCCGTTGGCCTTGTGAATGCCGCCGTCCTCAAACATGCAGGGGGCGTCGATCATCACCGGCTCGCAGTCCAGGCTGATCATGTCGTCACCCAGCCGGACAATGCGGGCGCTCTTGGGGTTCAGGTCCTGGCCAGCGGGGATGCCGCCGCCAAAGACCAGGTATCCGGTGCCGTCGTCATCCACCATGACAGCGGGGTCGAAAATCCAGGGCACACCCTGGGTGCCGGGAGTGCTGCCGTCGATGAGGGCGTGGCCCAGGGGATCGGTGAAGGGACCCGCCGGGGAGTCGCCCTCCAGCACGCCGATACCGCCGCCGCCGTTGCAGAAGTACAGGAAGAACTTGTCCTGTCCGTCAATCTGCTTGTAGGCGATGGCCGGGGCCCAGGAGTTGTTGGCCCACTTGGCCACGCCGTTGGGGCCTGCCACGGGGATAAAGCCGTGGTCGGTCCAGTTGACCAGGTCGGCGGAGGAGATGACGTGGAGGGAGTTGATCTTGGAATAGGTGTTGTCGATGATATTGCCGTTCTGGTCGTACTCGAACTGGTCGGCGGTCATGTACACGTACACCCGGCCGTTGTACTCCAGGGCGAAGGGGTCTGCGCCGAAGTCGTAGTCGATGAGGGGGTTGGAGTAGCCGGGAATCTTGGCCAGGGCCTCGGAGTCCAGCTTCACCAGGGAGATGTTGGACACGGCGTTGTCCACCCGATAGGAGACGTTGCCGCCGGTGACCCGCACGTAGTCGGTGCGCACCTGCACGGTCTTGTTCTGGGTGGTGTAGTCGGTGAGCTGGAGCTGGACGGTGGCAAAGCCAGTGCCGCCGTTGTCCTGATAGTTGACGTTGTCCCCGGACACGGTGAGCACCAGACGTCCGTCCTGATAGGTGTAAGTGGCCTCTCCGGTGACGTTCTTCTCGTCAAACACCACGCCGGACACGGTGAAGTCGTCGGGAATGTTCAGGGACGCTTCCAGCTTGGTGTAGTCGCCGTCGGGGAGGGTGTCCAGCTTCACGGGCAGCTCCACCTGGGCGTAGGCCACGCCCAGCACGTCGTCGATGTCGTCCAGAGAGGCATTCAGGACGGTCTCAGAGCCGTTGGAGCCCTGGTCGGAGACGTGGAAGTAGTCGAAGTCCACATAGCCGCCAGTGGTCTGGGTGGCGTAGTTGAACAGGCCGAAACGGTAGCCCATGAAGTGGGGCAGGGTGTAGGCCATCTGCAGGGTGTTGCCGATCTGGGTCCACGCTGCGCCGTCCAGGCTGTAGAAGAAGGTGGCCTGATCCTTGCGCTGGGTGTAGTCGAAGTCCACCCGGAGGTATACCCGGTTGACCCCGTTGTCCAGAGCCACTCGCTCCACCTCGGTGCCGTTGGGGTCAGAGTCGGACTCGGTCTTGGTCATCACCAGGTACTTGGTGCCGTTTTCCATCTTCACGCCCACGTAGCCGTACCGCTGCTGGAAGGCGGCCAGTCCGGCCACATCGCCGTTCTTCATCCCGGCGATCTCCAGGGCCACATTGCCCGAGCAGGTGGGGCCGTAGGTGCGCTGGGTCAGGGTGTTCCGGGCCTCCAGGATGTTCTTGGCCTTGGTGCCGGTGGTCAGGCGCAAAAAGCCGTTGCGCTGGGTCAGAGACCAGTCGTTGTTGTTGGGGTTGTGGTTCCACTGCCAGGCCAGGTCCAGATAGGAGCCGTTGTCATCGTTCTCCCCGGGCTCCACAGGCTCCTTCTCGTCGGGCAGCACCACCACGGACACGTCGTCCACATAGAAGTCGAACAGGTCGTTGGTGGGGTCGGGGGCGGCGGTCCAGGCGGTCTCGATGAAGCAGCCCACATAGGACATGTCTGCATCGTTGGGGATGGTGTAGGTGCCGGTGATGGTGGCCCACTGGCCCTTTTGGGCGGTGACCGAGCCCACCACGTCAATGCCGCGCCAGTCGCCGCACTGGATGCAGA
>NZ_NFKG01000004.1:0-120981 GCF_002160275.1 Pseudoflavonifractor sp. An187
TAAGCGCCGCCCCGCCGTGCGGGGCCCCCGGGGATAACGCCGCCATGGGCTGTCATCCCTTGGAGATGTCCAAGCTGGCCCGGGCATTTAAATCCCATCCGGCGGTGTTGCCAGCCAGATATTCATAATACCCCTGACAGCCAATCATGGCGGCGTTATCCCCGCACAGGGACAGGGGCGGCAGCCACAGCTTGGCCCCCACCTTCTCGCACTCCCGCTGCAAATCTGCCCGGATGCGGCTGTTGGCGGCTACGCCGCCGGCCACGGCGATCTTGTTGTACCCCAACATCCGGTTGGCCTCCATGGTGCGGGGCACCAGGGTGTCGGACACCGCGGCGGCAAAGGAGGCGGCCAGGTCGTGGAGGTCCAGCTCCTCCCCCTTCTGCTGGGCGTTGTGGACGGTGTTGAGCACCGCCGTCTTCAGACCCGAGAAGGACATATCCAGGGGGTGGTCCGCCACATGGGCCCGGGGGAAGGTGTAGGCCTTGTCGTTGCCCCCCTGGGCCATCTTGTCCATGGGTCCGCCGCCGGGATAGCCCAGCCCAAGCACCCGGGCGATTTTGTCAAAGCACTCCCCCGCGGCGTCGTCCCGGGTACCGCCCAGCACCTCAAAGTGGGTGTAGTCCTTCACATCCACTAGGGCGGTGGTGCCGCCGGAGACGCACAGGCACAAAAAGGGCGGCTCCAGGTCGGCGTGGGCGATGTAGTTGGCGGCGATATGGCCCCGGACGTGGTGCACAGGGATGAGGGGCACTCCCAGGCCGTAGGCCACCGACTTGGCAAAGGACACCCCCACCAGCAGAGCCCCGATGAGGCCGGGAGCATGGGTCACGGCCACGGCGTCAATCTCCGACTTGTCCACCCCAGCCTGGCGCAGAGCCTCGTCGGCCAGGCCGGAAATGGCCTCCACATGCTTGCGGGAGGCAATCTCCGGCACCACGCCGCCGTAAATGGCGTGCATGTCCGCCGAGGAGGCAATCACCGAGGACAGGATGGTGCGGCCATCCTCCATCACGGCGGCGGCGGTTTCGTCACAGGAGGATTCAAAGGCTAAAATTTTCATGAAATCACCTTTCTCTCATATTCCGTGGGATTATGCTCCTCCGTCCAGGCCGGGGCAGGGTGAATGTCCTCGCCGGGGGAAAGGGGCAGTTGAATGTATTGCTGCATATGGGCGGGGGAGAAGTAGTCGGCGTAGACCCTGCGGTGCAGCTTCTCTACCACCCGGTCGTCGGTCTCAGGCCCGCAGTACAGGCACTTAAAGTGCACCCCGAAGAGGGCACACTCATAGTCCAGCACCCGGAAGCCGTTGCGCTGATAGAAGCCAATTCGGCGGCGGCGCAGCTGGTTCTCCTCCTCGTCGTCGCTGGTGGGAGCCTCCGCCTCTCCGAAGACGTGACCGTATCGCTCCAACAGCAGGGCGAGAATCTTTCCCCCCGTGCCGCCGTTGCGCTTGCCCCGCAGCACGCCCAGGTAGTCCAACAGCACGCCCTTCCGGTCCTTGGACAGCCACACCATGGCGTAGCCCACCGTCTCCCCGTTCTCCGTGGCCACCAGGGGCTCGTACTGCCCCAGCTCTAACAGCCGCAGCATGGCCCCCAGGGGCTTGAGCTCGCTTTGGGGAAAGTCATATTCCATCTCCTCCCGGTACAGGGAGGCCAGTTCCTTCTCATTGAGCGCGTTCAGTTCCATGTTCAAACTCCAGTGTCATCAAAATGGCGTCCTCTTTGGGATCGTCGTAGTACCCTCTTCGCCGCCCCACCTGGGCAAAGCCGTGTTTCATATAGAGGGCGATGGCAGGGGTGTTAGAGGCCCGCACCTCTAAGGTCAAGAAGGCCAGCTTGGCCTGACCAAATCGGACAAAGGCGGCGATAAGCTCGTCGGCAATGCCCTGGCGGCGGACATTGGCGGCCACCGCCACATTATTGATATACCCCTCGTCCAGCACCGTCTGCAAGCCGGCGTAGCCCAACACCACGCCGTCCTCCCGCAGGGCCACGATGATGACGGCGGCCTCGTTCCACAGCTCCTGTTGCAGCATCTCCTCCGTCCAGGGGTGGGAGAAGCAGGCCCGCTCCAGGGCTGCAATCTGGGGGATCAGCTCGGCGGTCATGGGGGTCAGTGTATACTTCACGTGGTTCTACCTCCTGTTTAGTGGGCCTCGGCCCAGGTCTGGCCCACCTTGGCCTCGGCAGTGAGGGGCACGGCCAGCTGGGCCACCCCCTCCATCTCCTGGGTGAGGAGCCGGGCCACGGTGTCCGCCTCGGCCTGGGGACACTCCACAATCAGTTCGTCGTGGACTTGCAGCACCAGCTGGGCCTGGAGCCCCTCGTGGGCCAGGCGATGCTCCACCCGAATCATGGCCAGCTTAATGATGTCGGCGGCGGTGCCCTGGATGGGCATGTTCAAGGCCACCCGCTCGCCAAAGCTGCGGGTGTTGAAGTTGGAGCTTTTCAGCTCGGGCAGCCAGCGGCGGCGGCCGTATAAGGTGGACACATAGCCCTGACTCTTGCCCTGCTCCACCACGCCGTCCATATAGGCCCGCACTCCGGCGTAGTGGGCAAAATACTTCTCCATATAGCTCTTAGCCTGGGCCACAGAGACATGGATGTCCTGGGAAAGGGAGAAGGGGGAAATGCCGTAGACGATGCCAAAGTTCACCGCCTTGGCCGCCCGGCGCATGTCGGCCGTCACCCGGTCCGGGGACACCCCAAAGACCTGGGAGGCGGTGACGGTGTGGATGTCCACCCCGTCCCGGAAGGCCTGGATCATGGCCTCATCCCCGGACATGTGGGCCAGCAGCCGCAGCTCGATCTGGGAGTAGTCGGCATCCACCAGCACCCACCCGGGCCGGGCCACAAACATGGTGCGCATCTCCGCCCCCAGGGCGGTGCGCACGGGGATGTTCTGCAAGTTGGGCTCGGTGGAGGACAGCCGCCCGGTGGCGGTGACGGTGTTCTGGAAGCTGGTGTGGATGCGCCCGTCTCCGGCGATGACCTTGCTCAAGCCCTCCACATAGGTGGAGTTGAGCTTGGTCAGCTGTCGGTACTCCAGCACCAGAGAGACGATGGGGTGCTGATATTGCAGCTTCTCCAGCACCTCGGCGTTGGTGGAGTACCCGGTCTTGGTCTTCTTGATGGGGGGCAGCCCCAGCTTTTCAAACAGAATGTGGCCCAGCTGCTTGGGCGAGAGGATGTTGAACTCCTCCCCCGCCTGAGCATAAATTTCCTTCTGGGTGTCCGCAATGCGCCCGGTGAGCATCTCGCCAAATCGGGACAATGCCCCCTTGTCCACCAGAACGCCCCGGCGCTCCATATTGGCCAACACGGAACACAGGGGAATCTCCATCTCCTGGAGCAGCTTGGTCAGCCCCAGCTCGTCCAGCTGGGGGGCCAGCTTCTCGTAGAGGGCCCCAATGAAGGCGTTGTCTTCATACCATTTGGCCTGGGCCTTCACCTGGTCGGACAGGGCCCCGAAGGCCTCCTCATCCCGCCAGGCCCTGGACTCCTCCAGCTCCTTTCTAAAATACTGCATGGAAAGCTTGGGCAGGTCATAGCTGCCTGCGGTGGGGTCCAGGAGATAGGCGGCCAGCTGGGTGTCAAAGACGAAGCCCTGGCCCTGGACGCCCTCGTCCAGCAGCTTCTCGCACAGCTCCTTCACCCCGTGGGCCACCTTCTTCACCCCAGGGCCAAAGAGCTGGGCCAAGAAAGCCTGGTAATCCCCTTCGTAGCGGCTGCTGCGCACGTCGTACAGCCAGTCCTTGTCCCCTTCGCTGAGGCTCACCGTCACCCCGTCCAGATTGGGCAGGGGGAGCACCACCACAAAGTCCGCTTTCTCCCACTTTGGCAGCACCTGGGCCAGCTGCTCCTCGCCCGTGAGGTACACCCCCTCCACCCGAATTTCGGCGGTTTCTTCCACAGCTTCGGCGACCGGTGTGGAAGTGGGCCGCACCCCCAGCTTGTCGATGAGCTTGGAAAACTCCAGCTCTAAGAGCATCTGGTACAGCTCGTCGTTGTGGAAGGGCTGGCGCAGGGTGTCCTGGGGATGGAAGTCCATGGGGGCCTCGCAGCGGATGGTGGCCAGGTCGTAGCTCATCCGGGCGTCCCCCTCCCCCTCCACCAGCTTTTTCCGGGCGGCGGGCTTGACCTCCACCGTGTCCAGGTGGGCGTACAGGTCGTCAATGGAGGGGTACTGGGCCAGCAGAGCCATGGCGGTTTTCTCGCCGATGCCCTTGACCCCGGGGATGTTGTCGGACGTATCCCCCATGAGGGCCTTGAGGTCGATGATGTGGATGGGGTCGAAGCCGTACTCCTCCCGAAACACCTCCGGGGTCATGTTGCGGGTGGTGGTGCGGCCCATGCGGGTGGACACCAGCTTGACGGTGGTGGAGTCGGTGATGAGCTGCAAGGAGTCCTTGTCTCCGGTGACCACCACGGTCTGGCCGCCCTCCTCCCCGTTCACCCGAGCCATGGTGCCCAGCAGGTCGTCGGCCTCCCAGCCCTCCAGCTCATAGCGGCGGATGTTCATGGCGTCCAGCAGCCGTTTCAGCACCGGCATCTGCACCGCCAGCTCCTCGGGCATGCCCTTGCGCTGGGCCTTGTAGCCCTCATAGGCCAGGTGGCGGAAGGTGGGCGCTTTCAAATCGAAGGCCACCGCCAGTCCCTCCGGCTGTTCCTCCTCCAGCAGCTTTAAGAGGATGTTGACAAAGCCGAAAATGGCGTTGGTGGGCAGGCCCTCCCGGGTGGACAGATTCTGACTGACCCCGTAAAAGGCCCGGTTGACGATGGAGTTTCCGTCGATGACCATGAGCTTCATAGTGTGGCTCTCCTTCCCTGGTGTGGGGTGTTGCGGTAATACTAACAGCTGATTATATCATTCTTCCCCACCCAAGGCAATCCCCACGCCTTTTCCCGAAAAATTCCTGTTGTGGACAAGGAAAACCGGCGGTCTCCCGCCGGTTTTCCCAATCTTATCCCAAGCCGTCCGACTCCTGGTCGTCGGCATCCGGTTGCTCTGGGTCAGACGCCGTCTGTTTCGTACTCTTGGCCTTCTTGACTCCCATCAGAGCCATCAAAACCACAGACACCACCGACAGTACTCCACCGGATATGGTAGCCACCATGCTCTCATTGAAACCTAATGCCACCGCAATACCAGCCACAAGGCCTACCACAGCCACCCAGACTGCTTTATCACTGAGTACGGCTTTCAGTCCTGTCATGGCAGTCCCTCCTTTTCACAATCAGGGACTGGGGACTCCCCCACAGCCCCTATGCCATTGGTATGCAAAAACAATCGAGCCGGACTCTACGCCGCCCCCGTTTCCCCACTTTCTCTGTTGCCCTTTTCCCCGGTTGGTGGTATAATTGCTCCACTATCATACACAATGGGGTGGTTTTGCCTGACTGCCCCAATTTTATCATATGGAGGTTGTTTCCTTGTCACTGTACGAAGCTGAGATCAACCGGCGGCGAACCTTCGCCATCATCTCTCACCCGGACGCCGGTAAAACCACCCTCACCGAGAAATTCCTCCTCTACGGAGGCGCCATTGCCCAGGCCGGCGTGGTCAAGGGCAAGAAGAATGCCCGGGCCGCCACCTCCGACTGGATGGAGATTGAGAAACAGCGCGGCATCTCCGTCACCTCTTCCGTGATGCAGTTCCAGTACGAGGGGTTCTGCATCAACATTCTGGACACCCCGGGCCACCAGGACTTCTCTGAGGACACCTACCGCACCCTCATGGCCGCCGACTCCGCCGTGATGGTCATCGACGCCGCTAAGGGCGTGGAGGCCCAGACCCGGAAGCTGTTCAAGGTCTGCGCCATGCGGGATATCCCCATCTTCACCTTTATCAATAAGATGGACCGTGAAGCCCAGGACCCCTTTGACCTGTGCCAGGAGCTGGAGCGAGAGCTGGGCATCGACACCTACGCCGTCAACTGGCCCATCGGCTGCGGCAAGGAGTTCCAGGGCGTGTACGACCGCCAGCGCAAGAAGATCATCCACTTCACCTCCAACACCAACGCCAAGGCCGCCATCGCTACCGAGGTGAATCTGGACGACCCGGAGCTGGCGGGCCTCATTGGCGAGAGCCACTACCGCCAACTGGTGGATGAGATTGAGCTGCTGGACGGGGCCTCCTGCGAGTTCGACATGGACCGAGTGCGCCACGGCAAACTCTCCCCCGTGTTCTTCGGCTCCGCCCTCACCAACTTCGGCGTGGAGCCCTTCCTGGAGGATTTCTTGCGCATGACCACCGCCCCCCTGCCCCGCATGGCTGGGGAGGAGCTCATCGACTCCTTCGACGACGACTTCTCCGCCTTCGTCTTTAAGATTCAGGCCAACATGAACAAGGCCCACCGGGACCGCATTGCCTTTATGCGCATCGTCTCCGGTAAGTTCCAGGCGGACAAAGAGGTCTACCACGTCCAGGGCGGCAAGAAAATCAAGCTCTCCCGGCCCCAGCAGCTCATGGCCGCCGAGCGTGAGATCATTGAAGAGGCCTACGCCGGAGATATCATCGGCGTGTTTGACCCGGGCATCTTCTCCATTGGCGATACCCTGTGCACCGCCTCCCATAAGTTCCAGTTCAACCCCATCCCCACCTTTGCTCCCGAGCACTTCAAGCGGGTGCGGCCCCTGGACACCATGAAGCGCAAGCAGTTCCTCAAGGGCATGGAACAGATCGCCCAGGAAGGCGCCATCCAGATTTTCAAGACCCCCTACTCCGGCATGGAGGAGGTCATTGTGGGCGTGGTGGGTACCCTGCAATTTGACGTGCTGGAGTACCGCCTGCGCAATGAGTACGGAGTGGACCTGTACGTGGAGGGTCTGCCCTACCAGTTCCTGCGTTGGATTGAGCACGACGGGGACGAGCCCCTCCGGGCCGACGACCTGGTGCTGCCCAACGACGCCATGCTGGTGGAGGACTACAAGGGCAACCAGCTGCTCCTCTTCGCCTCCGGCTGGTCCATCAACTGGACCGCCGACCGCAACAAGCAGCTGACTCTGCTGGAGTTCGGCGGCGCGCAGTTCTAAAGCCCTTCTCTCATCTGCCCAGTAGAAAGGGGGTTCCCTATGGCTGACCTATACGAGCAAATCACCCCGCCCCAGCAGCGCAAGGCCCCCAGTGGAACGTGGAAGCTTATGGTTCTGCTGGCCATCGGCCTGCTCTTATTGCTTCTGTGTATCGTCCCGGTGGCCCGGATTCTGGGCCATCAGTACGGATATAAGCGGTTTGTCTCCGCCCTGTCCACCCAGACCTACCAGTGCTACTATCAGGACAATCTGCGGGCTGAGGTGGACGGCACCTCCCTGCGCATCACCGGGGACAACGCCTATGTGGTCTACAACGCCATCTCCGCTCTGGGGCCTGGCAAACTGCCTGGAACCCCACCCCAGGAGACCCCGGACGCCGTGCTGTACTACGGCGACGAGGCGGTGATGAAGCTGTGGAGTGTGGCTCTGTCCCAGGCCGACCGCCGTCCCAGCGGGGTGTATGTGGAGTTTGACGGCCCCGAAGGGGACTTCTCCTACATCATCAACGGAAAGGACATGTCTTACTTTTCCGCCGCCCTCTCCCCGGAGAAAAATCCAGCTTGGTAACTTAATATGCAAAAAAACATGGAGGAGCAAAGCTCCTCCATGTTTTTTTGCTTTATTTCTTGCGCTTACGGTTGTGAACAGCAGCACCCATCAGGGCGGTACCCGCCGCCCCGCCGCTGGCCAGCCACAGCCACAGCTGGGCCGCGTCCCCGGTCTGGGGTACACGCTCCGGCTTCTGCGTGGCTTGGGGCTGCTGGGTTGCCTCGGGGGTCTGGGTGGCTTCGGGCTTGTCCGTGGTCTCGGGCGCGCCCTCTGCGGTGAGCCCCTCCATGGCGGCGGTGAGCGCGTCCACCGCCTGGGTCACCACGGCCTGGTCGTCCTCGGTGAGGCTCTCATCTGCCAGCACCGCCTGGGCGCTGGCCAGAGCGGAGCGGAACACCGCCACACTCTCAGCGGTGTATCCGGTGAGATCCATACCCTGGGCCTTCGTGAGAAGCTCTTCCAGAATGGACTTGTCCGCCCGGAACCGCTGGGCCAGAATGGCATCCAACAGGGCGTCGGTGGCCTGGTCCACGTCCCCTTGCAGGGCGTCCCCATCCTTCTGCACGGTCTCAGCCGCTGCCAGGGCGTCCACCAGCTCGGGCCAGTGGGTGGCCACGTACTTGTCCGCCTGTGCCACCATGTCCTGAGCCCGAAGGATGACCAGGTCCAGCATGGTCTTGTCCCCCTGAATGAGGCCAAGGCCCCAGATGCCCTCCAGGAGGTTGTCCCAGGCGGTGTTGACCTGCTCTTGGGTGGCGTTGGGGTCGGCCAGCACCTGTCCGGCCTCCTCCAGCACCTGGCGGAAGTAGTCGGCGGCAGACTGAGCCACGCCGTCGGTGGACAGGGTCCGTGCATAGTCATAGGTGGTTTGCAGGATGCTCTTGTCCACCTGGGTGGGCTCCTGGTCCTGGGTCTTCACGGTGATGGTGTAGTCCAGATACGTCTCGTGGTCCTGGGCGTAGGAGCGCAGGGTGAACACGGTCTCCTCCCCGGTGAGGGCCACGGTGCGGGACAGGGTGTCATCAATGAGGATGCCGCCCTCCCCGCCCACGTAGATAAGGCCGCTGGGGGTGTGGGGGTCCACATCCATGGTCACGCTCTGGGTGCCGGTGGGCACGGTGAGGGTGTAGTCGGTGACGCCCTGGGTCAGTTCCGGCGTGAGGGTACCTTCTTCAAAGGACAGCCCGGACAGAGCGGGGTTCTTGTCATACTCCAGGGAGTTGAGAATGGAGATGCCGAACAGGCCGCCGGCATAGCCGCCTGTGGACTGGAACTTCACCTCGATGACGGGAATCTTCTCCCCGTTCTCGTCCAGCTTGTAGCTGCCGTCCTCGTTGAGTTTGTAGTTGGGGTTGTCCAGATACTCCTGGGGAATCTCGTCCACCACATAGTAGAAGACCTTGCCGTTTTCGTCGGTGATGCGTTCAGTCTTGAACTTCTCCCCGTTGAGGTACACGTCAAAGGAGCGTCCCACATCGCCGCCGTAGTAGGTGCAGCGCAGGTAGTTGTGCTCTGCGTTCACGTCCAGCTCCATGTTGTAGCTGAACCAGCCGCCGCTCTCGGCGTGGCGGTACTGTCTGCCTTGGAACACGCCCACGCTGGAGCGGTCAAACTTCAGGTCCTTGGCCGCCTCGGAGTTGTTGGCGTCGAAGTTGGTGAGGTTGGAGACGGCCCGCTCCTCCTCCCGCAGGGACTGCTTTTCCGCCAGAATGCGCTCCTGCATAGCGGGGGAGTCCGGTTCCTCCAGGTACATGTACAGGCCGTAGCGCACTCCGTGCTGCATGTAGTGGGGGGTGTACACCAGGGCGCCATCGTCGGAGTCGGTGTTCTTCAGGACAAATTGCACCTGGCCCTTCTCGTCGTCCTCAATGCGCACCAGGTTCTCTGTGAGGTTGTCCAGCCACTGCTCTACGCTCTGGTTCTGGATGCCGATGACCGTCTGGGCGTCGGCGTCCAGGGTGGCAGCTCGGACCAGGATGCCGTTGGGCACGTAGGAGTCAATGTCCTTGTCCCCCAGGTCGGCACTGAGCACCATGGGGCCGTACTTAAAGGCCACGAAGTTGGCGTTGTCGGGCAGGTCGTAGGCCACCACTTCCATGGGCATGGTGCACACGATCTCGTCCCCGGCGGCCACGTCAATGACAGCAAAGCCGTAGGAGGTGTCATACTCGTAGGCCACGCCGTTTTTCTCCACGGTGAGGGGTCCGGCCAGCCAGTCGGGCACCCGCACCAGCAGCTGGGTGCCCTCCTTCACCTGGCCGCCGTCCAGGCTCTCCACCTGGAAGGTGACGGTGTCCTCGTTGGGCATGTTGGCGGTCTGGGTGAGCTTGAGGTTGCGCTCCTGGTCCGTGAAGGTGGAGGAGAAGAACATGCTGACGTACACCTGGTTTTCATCGGTGTAGTACAGGCTGTCCCCCAGCTTGGAGAAGCTCTCCATACCCGTGCCCGTGCAGCACCAGAACTCGGTATCCGGGCGGCTGTAGACCTTGTTGTGGCCGGGGGCCATGGGTTGGAAGTACATAGTCATGCCGGTCTCCGGGTTCTGGGAGGGGAGAATGGCATTGATGTAGGTGTTCTCATAGTAGTCCAGATACTTCTTCTTCCCGGTGACCTTGAACAGCTCCCGGGACAGCTTGAGCATGTTGTAGGTGTTGCAGGTCTCGCAGGTGGTCTCCGCCCCGCCGTTGGAGCCGGTGGCCTGGGCGTACAGCTGGTCGGCGGCGTGGAAGTGCTCGGAGCAGCTGTTGCCGCCGGTGACATAGGTGTGGTGGTTGACCACGGTGTCCCAGAAGGACTCTGCCGCCTTGAGATACTGGGGCAGCTCGTCCTTTTCCTCCTGGGTCAGCTGGTCGTAATACTCCGGCTCACTGAGCACGGTATACCGCTTCAGAGCCCCGATGAACTTGGGGATGGTGGTGTTGGCGTGCTTGCCGTTGAGCACATCGTTGCCGTTGGCCAGCTCCCAGAACAGGGAGGTCTCGTCAAACAGCTGGGCCACCTCCTTGTGCTTGGGGTCGCCGGAGAGGCGGTAGAGTTCATAGAGGGCGTCGTTCATGCCGCCGTACTCGGTGGCCAGCATCCGGTCCTTGGACACGTGGCCCACCAGGCGGTTATAGAGGAAGGTGCCCAGATTCTCCGCCAGAGTCAGGGCATCCTGGGCCAGGGTCTGGTCCTCCGCCTTGGGGCTGAGGCTCAAGTCGTTGTAGATCTCCAGCAGACCCGCCAGCACCTTGTGCAGGTTGTAGTAGGGTACCACCACCGGCTCGTTGGAGGTGCTCAGGCCGTCGGCCAGACCCAGCACTTCCACGGGGAAAGCGGCCACAAAGCCGTCATTATCCGGGTTGTCATCGGTGTAGGTGGCCTGCTGACACACCTTCAAGCCCTCCACCGCGGTCTCCAGCTTGTCCCGCAGAGTTTTGACCTGGGCGTTGTCGGTGGAGTAGTTGTAGCTGCGGTACATCATGGCCATGGCGGACATGTAGTGCCCAAAGGCGTGGCTGCGGAAGTTGGAGCCCTGGCTGCGCTCCCATCCCTCGGGATAGCCCTGGGTGCTGCCGTAGTCGGCGGGGTTGAGCCCTGCGCTCTTGTAGCACTCGTAGAGGAAACGGTTGGGGTCCAGGGTGTCCGCCAGATAGTTTAGCTCCTGCTGGGAGGCGTTGACCAAGTAGTCGTCGGTGAGGGTCACATTCTCCAGACCAGAGTTTTCAATGTTCAGCCCCTCCCGGACCTGGGCGGCCACCACCACGGTGAACTCCTTGCTCTGCTCCGGGGCGTCCTGGTACTGGGCGTAGGCGGTGAGGGTGACGGTCTGGTCCTCCTCCCCCCGTACCACCGTGCCGTCCAGGGCGATGACATCGGGGTCGGAGCTCTCCCAGCGGATGGTGGAGCCGGAGGCCCCTTCTGCGGGCAGGGTCAGGTTCTCGGTGGTGCGGCTGGGGATGGTGAGCCCGTTCAAATCTGCCAGGGCCACTTCCGCCCCGTCCACCTGTCCGCCCATCTCCTCATAGAGGGCCAGCACGTCCTTCTGGGTAGCCACCTCGTCATACACCCGGTACTCGTCCAACGCTCCCCGCAGGTGGGAGGAGTCGGTTTTGTACACCTCGCCGTTCCAGCCGATGCTCTTCATGGCGTCGGTCTGGCCCAGGATTCCGGTGGAACTGTCGTTGATGCCGTACTTGATGCGGGTGGTCTGGGGAATGCCGTTGCGGTAGATGTTCACGTCCTTGGTCACGTGGTCATAGGTCACCACAATGTGGGTCCACTCCCCGGCAGGGAAAAATTCGCTGCGATTCCCGTCCACCGCCACCAGATAGGGCTGGGAGGAGCCGGGGCCGATGGACAGCTCCAGGGGGATGGAGTCGTTGAGGCTGCTCAAATACCAGCCATCGGCGTTGTACTCGTTCTTGTTCCAGGTAATGATCTGCTCCCCGGTCATAGTCTGGGTGGGCTTGAGCCAGAAGGAGAGGGTCAAGTCCTGGGGCTGGAGCTCCACAGAAGTACCCAGGTTCAAATGGGCCCCCTGGAGTTCCACCGCCTGGGTTCCCTCCTCCACCCCGTCCACAAAGGTGAGCTTGCTCTCCTCCGAGGCAGTCACCGGGTGCTGGAGGGTGGAGCCGTCTGCCAGCGTGCCCTCAAAGGACAGGTCCAGCACCGGGTCCCCCAAGGAGTCGGTCAGAGGCCGGGCCGCCAGAGAAAACGGCGCTGCCATGGAGGCCAGCAGAGACGCTGCCAAGCAAATGGATGCAATTCGTTTCACCATTCATCTCTCCCTTTCATACAAACTGTGTAAATGTCTGGTGTCTTTACAGGAGATGTTAGCATCCACTTACGAGAAAATCAACACATTGCACATAGATTTGATATTTTCCACCTTTCCAACAATACAAATTATACAATACACACATTTTCAACTATTTTATGGGTCATTTTCCGGTGAACCCCTGGAGTGTTCCAAAGTTCTCTCATTTCTTTCCACTCATTCGCCCGCTTTCAGCCGTGGATTTCCCCCATCCTTTGCCCAGACAGTTGGGAGATCGCAGGCGTATTTCAGGCAAATTTGTATGATTTTTCATTAAATACAAATCATGTTATTATTTTTTATGAAATAAAAGTTGTCCGTTTTCTCTCCCTGACGCAACAAAGCCCCGGCGCTTTTCCTGCGCCGGGGCTCTGCTCGCTCCGATAAATTTTAGTCCTCTTCTGGGTCCACCCAGCCGCAACTGCGGCCCACCGCCTTGTGCCACCCCCGCAGCAACTTGTCCCGCTGGGGCTGGTCCATGTTGGGGGTGTAGAGGCTGTCCAGGGTCCACTGGGCACGGATCTCCTCCAGGTCCCGCCAGAACCCGGTGGCCAGGCCCGCCAGATAGGCGGCGCCCAGGGCGGTGGTCTCCCGAATCATGGGGCGGCGCACCTGTTTGCCCAGAATGTCCGCCTGGAACTGCATGAGGAACTTGTCTCGGGACGCGCCGCCGTCCACGCTCAGCTCGGTGAGGTGGATGCCCGTGTCCTTCTCCATGGCCTCTACCAGGTCGTAGCTCTGGTAGGCGATGGACTCCTGGGCCGCCCGGATGATGTGCTCCCGGGTGGTGCCCCGGGTGATGCCGATGAGGCAGCCCCGAGCGTACATGTCCCAGTAAGGGGCGCCCAGTCCGGTGAAGGCAGGCACCAAGTACACCCCTCCGGTGTCCGGCACCTTCTGGGCGTAGTACTCCGCATCCCGGGACTCGGTGATGAAGCGCAGCTCATCCCGCACCCACTGGATGACGGCACCACCCACAAACACGCTGCCCTCCAGGGCGTACTGCACCTTGCCATTCAGACCGATGGCAATGGTGCTGATGAGGCCGTTTTCACTGCGGTAGAGCTGGTCTCCCGTGTTCATGAGCAAAAAGCACCCGGTGCCATAGGTGTTTTTCGCCTCGCCGGGGGCAAAACAGGTCTGGCCGAACAGCGCCGCCTGCTGGTCCCCTGCCATGCCCGCAATGGGCACTTCCACCCCCTGGAGGTTCACATAGCCGTAGATTTCGCTGGAGTTGCACACCCGTGGCAGCATGCTCATGGGGATGCCCAGCTTTTCACAGATGGTCTCGTCCCACTGCAGGTCCCGAATATTATAGAGCATGGTGCGGCTGGCGTTGGTGTAATCGGTGACGTGGACCTTGCCCCCGGTGAGCTTCCACACCAGCCAGCTGTCCACGGTGCCAAAGAGGAGCTTCCCCTCCTCTGCCCGCTCCCGAGCCCCCTCCACGTGGTCCAGAATCCACTGGATTTTGGTGGCGGAGAAGTAGGCGTCGATGAGCAGTCCCGTGTGCTCCTTCACATATTCGGTGAAGGCCTCGTCCTTCTTCAGCTCCTCGCACAGCCCCGCCGTGCGCCGACACTGCCACACAATGGCGTTATAAATGGGCTTGCCCGTGTCCTTGTCCCACACAATGGCAGTCTCCCGCTGGTTGGTGATGCCGATGGCGGCAATGTCCGAAGGGTCGATGCTGTTGCCCACCAGGGACTCAATGAGTACCCCGTACTGGGTAGAGTAAATCTCCATGGGGTCATGCTCCACCCACCCGGGCTTGGGGTAGTGCTGGGCAAACTCCCGCTGTTCCAAGGCCACAATGTTCTGCTGTCGGTCGAAGACAATGCAGCGGCTGCTGGTGGTGCCCTGGTCCAGGGCGATGACGTACTGTTTCATACTCTTCCGCCTCCTGTGTCTGGTGTTGCCGCATCAAACAAAAAAGAGCACAACTGGCGACTTGCCTCTCGCCCGTCCTGCTCCTCATCTTTCTTGGGTTGCACCCATTATGCCAGATTTTCACCCACCTGTAAAGGGCTCCCCTCCCCGCCCGGGAAAAATCAGCGATACGACGCAAACCGCCCCTGATTTTTCGTCACTGTGCACAGTCTAGCAGATGCGTTATTTCTATCCCTTGCTTTTTTCCACAAAACCGGATATAATAGCCCCAACAAACGGATAGACCAAGGGGTTGAGCGCAACGCAGGTGGGTGGCCGCAATCAGGGGGCTGGATCTGGGTTGCGTTTTGCTTTGGAAGGGAGGTCCTTTTCATGTATGACGTCATCATTCTGGGCTGTGGGGTGGTGGGGGCGGCCGCCGCCTATCACCTGGCCCAGTATCCCCTGAACGTGGCCATCTTGGAGGCTCAAAACGATGTGGCCAATGGCACCACCAAGGCCAACAGCGCCATCATCCACGCCGGGTACGACCCGGAGCCGGGCACCCTCATGGCCCAGCTCAACGTGGAGGGAAGCCGGATGGCCGGGGACATCTGCGAAAAGCTCCAGGTGCCCTTTGCCCGAGTGGGCAGCCTGGTATTGGCCTTTGATGAGGGAGACCTTCATACCCTGCGCACCCTCTATGACCGAGGCGTACAAAACGGGGTGCCGGGGCTGGAGCTGCTGGACGCCGCCCAAGTGCGCCAAACAGAGCCCAACCTCAGCCAGAACGTGGTGGGCGCCCTCTATGCCCCCACCGCCGGCATTGTGGACCCTTGGCAGTATGCCCTGGCCATGGCAGAGGTGGCGGTAGTCAATGGGGTGACGCTCCACCGCTCCGCCCCTGCCACGGCCATCACCCCCATAGAGGGGGGCCACGCCGTCACCACCCCCAAGGGGGTATTTGAAGGGAAGTATGTCCTCAACGCCACCGGGGTGTTCTCCGACCAGGTGCATGGGCTGCTGGAGGAGCCGGACTATGCCATCACCCCCAACCGGGGCGAATACTACCTGCTGGACAAGAGCCAGGGAAAGCAAGTCTCACACGTGGTATTCCAGTGTCCCAATGAGCGGGGCAAGGGGGTGCTGGTGGCCCCCACCATCCACGGCAATCTCATTGTAGGCCCCAACGCCCAGCCGGTGGAGGACCGCCACGACCTGGGCAACACCGCCCAGGGGCTGGCCTTTGTCAAGGAACAGGCCATGCGCTCGGTGCCCGGCCTCAACTTTGGGGAAAACATCCGCAACTTTGCCGGACTGCGGGCCAACTCCACCCGCTCCGACTTCATTCTGGAAGAGAGTAAAAACCACCCCGGCTTCTTCGACCTGGCGGGGATCAAGTCCCCCGGTCTGGCAGCCAGCGCCGCCATTGGCAAGTGGGCCTGTGAACGGATTTTGGAGAGGGAGCCGGACCTGCAACCCAAACCGGACTTTGTGGACCAGCGGTCCCACGTGATGTTCCAACACCTCTCCCCCCAGGAGAAAAACGCCCTCATCGCCCAGGACCCCCGGTATGGCCGGGTGGTCTGTCGGTGCGAGACGGTCACCGAGGGGGAGATCGTGGCCGCCCTCCACGCCCCCATCCCGCCCTACACCATCAACGGGGTGAAGCGGCGGTGCAATGCGGGCATGGGCCGCTGTCAGGGTGGCTTCTGCGCCCCCAGGGTCCAGGCCCTCATTGCCCGGGAGCTGGGGCTGGACCCCTGTGAGGTGCTGCTGGACCAGGAGGGCTCCTACCTGCTCACCGGAGAGACCAAGGGCCAAGGAGGGAACGCTCATGTATGAACTCATCGTCATTGGCGGCGGGCCCGCCGGACTGGCCGCCGCCCGAGAGGCCTGGGACCAGGGGCTGCGGAAGGTGCTGATTTTGGAGCGGGACCAGGAGCTGGGCGGCATCCTCAACCAGTGCATCCACAACGGCTTTGGGCTCCACCACTTCAAAGAGGAGCTCACCGGGCCGGAGTACGCCGCCCGATTTATTCAGCAAGTCCAGGCCACCGATGTGGAAGTGCAGCTGGACACCATGGTGCTCCAGCTCCTCCCCGGTTCCCCCCACCAGGTCCACTGCGTCAGCGCCCAGCATGGCTATCAAGTGCTGGAGGCTCAGGCGGTGGTGCTGGCCATGGGCTGCCGGGAGCGGGCCCGGGGGGCCATCGCCATCCCCGGAGAGCGTCCGGCGGGCATCTTCACCGCCGGGGCCGCCCAGCGGTACCTGAATATGGAGGGGTACATGGTGGGCCGCCGGGTGGTCATCCTGGGCAGCGGCGACATTGGCCTTATCATGGCCCGGCGCATGACCCTGGAGGGAGCCCAGGTACTGGCCTGCGTGGAGCTGATGCCCTACTCCAGCGGCCTCACCCGCAACATCGTCCAGTGCCTGGAGGACTACTCCATTCCCCTCTACCTCAGCCACACCGTCACCGACCTCCGGGGCCACAACCGCCTGGAGCAGGTGGTGGTGAGCCGGGTGGACGAGCACCGCCGCCCCATCCCCGGCACCGAGATGGTCTTTGACTGCGACACTCTACTTTTGAGTGTGGGGCTCATCCCGGAAAACGAGCTCACCCGCCAGGCCGACATTCCCATGGACGGACGCACCCACGGGGCGGTGGTGTTTGAAAACATGGAGACCCAGGTGCCCGGCATTTTCGCCTGCGGCAATGTGCTCCACGTCCACGACCTGGTGGACTACGTCACCGCCGAGAGCCAGCGGGCAGGGGCTGCCGCTGCCCGCTATGTCCAGGGGGAACCAACCGCCGCCGAAGCCCTTCCCCTCACCCACGGCTCTGGGGTCAGCTACACCGTTCCCCAGCGCATCCACCGGGGCAGCGGCAACGTGCAGGTGCTGTTCCGGGTATGTCGCGTGTTTGGGGATAGCCGCATTGTGGTAAAAGACGAAGCAGGCGATCCCATTGCCCAGTTTCCCCGCCCCCACATGGCCCCGGGGGAGATGGAGCAGATCACCCTGCCCGGGGTACTGCTGGACCGGGCTGTTGGGGGCCTCACCATATCCATTGAGGAGGTGGAAGGGACATGAAGGAACTTGTATGCATCGTCTGCCCCAAGGGGTGCCGCCTCCAGGTGGATGAGGAGCACGGCTACGCCGTCACCGGAAACAGCTGCCCCCGGGGGGCAGAGTACGGCAGAAATGAGCTGCTTCACCCCACCCGGGTACTCACCAGCACGGTGTGCATCCAGGGCGGGCTCCACCGCCGCCTGCCTGTGAAAACCACCGCTCCCATCCCTAAAGAGCTGATCTTTGAGGCCATGGATGCCCTCAATGGAGTGCGCCTCACCGCCCCGGTGCATCTGGGACAGGTGGTGATTCACGACCTGCTGGGGACCGGGGTGGACGTGGTTTCCACCAGGGAAATGAAGAATGAATAATGATAAATGAATAATTGTGGTGTGCCGCCATGCGGCACGGATTTCAATTTAACAATGTATTGCAGGTAAAACGCCGTAGGCGCCGGGCAAGCCTGGCCCCTGCGGTAGCCTCTACCGAAAGCCTATGCAGGTCCCGAACGTTGGAGCTACGTTCAGGGCCTGCATTTTTCATTATTCATTCTTCGTTATTCATTTCCATAAAAAAACACGGCCAGCAAAACGCTGACCGTGTTTTTTATGCTTTTAGCCGTTGCGGCGGCGACGCACCACGGTGACAGCGCCAAGCACCATCACGGCGGCGGCCAGAGCGGCCACATAGCCCATCAGCTGGGCGGAATCGCCCGTCTGAGGCACGTTCTCCGGCTTCTCGGTGGCCTGGGGCTTGTCTGTGGCCTCAGGGTTCTGGGAAGCCTCGGGGGTATCGGTGGTCTCGGGAGCGCCACCGGCGGTGAGGCCGTTCATGGCGTCGTTGAGGGCGGCCACAGCGGCGTCCACGGTGGCCTGATCCTCCTCAGACAGCGTGGCATCATCCATCACAGCCTGGGCATTGGCCAGAGCGGTGCGGAAGGTAGCCACAGACTCGGCGGTATAGCCGGAGAGGTCCATGCCCTCGGCCTTGCCGATGAGGTCTTCCAGGATGGACTTGTCCGCCTTGAAGCGCTGGGCCAGAATGGCATTGAGCAGAGCCTCGGCGGCGGGCTGCACGTCCTCCTCCATGGCGTCACCGTCGGCGTACACGTCCTTGGCCTTGGCCAGGGCGTCCACCAGCTCCTGCCAGTGGTCGGCCATGTACTGGTCGGCGTTGGCCACCATGTCGTCGGCCTTGGTAATCAGCTGCTCCAGCAAGGCCTTGTCGCCTTGCACCAGGCCCAGACCCCAGATGCCCTCCAGCAAGTTATCCCAAGCGGCGTTCACCTCAGCCTGGGTGGCATTCTCGTCGGCCATCACAGCCTTGGCCTCGTCCAGAGCCTTCTGGAAGGCGGCCACGGCGGAGTCGGTGACTCCCGTGGTGTCCAGGCCCTCGGCGTAGGCGATGGTCTTCTCCAGCAGGGTCTTGTCCACGTCGCCGGGGGTGGGCTCGCCGCCCTTGGTGACGGTGACGGTCCACTCAGCGCTGACGGAGTCCTCCCCGCTGGTGGCAGTGACGCTCACCACGGCGGTGCCCTCCTTGATGGCGTTGAGGGTCACGATAGCAGTGTCGGCACCCTCTGCAATCTCCACGGCGTCCCCGTCCTTGACGGTCCAGGTGTAGGTGGGATTGTCCAGGCCAGCGGCCACAGCGTTCAGGGTGAAGCTGTCGTCCACGGCCACCTCAGAGGCGCCGCCGATCTTCACGCTGGCCCCGGTGGTGTTGGTCCAGATGAGCATCTGGCTGCAGTTGTTCTGGCCTTCCACCCCGTCGTTGCCCCGGTTGTTCCAGGCATAGTAGGGAATGGCCTGGAGTTTGGCGTCGATGAGGTTGCCGTTGTCGTTGTACTTCACATCTCCGGTGATCTCCACCACGCCGTTGAGGAGGTCCTCATGGTAGGTGGCGGTGAGCTGGGCATCCCGGGGAATGACAAAGTTCAGGGGGCTGAAGTTTGCAATGTCACTGTTGAGCTGGGCGTTTCCGGCCATCTCAATGCTGTACACGATGGGGCCACGCTCAATGGCGATGCGGCCCTGGTTGGCCTCCACGTTGGGGTCGGCCTCGGTCATGCGGACTTCCATGGGCATGTCGATGCGCACGATGTCGCCCTTCTCCCAAGTGCGGGTGATGGCCACATAACCCTTCTCGGCCTCAGCGGTGACCTTCTCGCCGTTGACGTAGATGGACACTTCCTTGTTGGCCTGCTCCTGGGTCCAGCCGGGGATGCGGATGTTCATGGTGAACTCCTTGGCCTGGTCGGGGGTGACGGTGAGCTTCACCGCGCCGTCCCAGGGGTACTCGGTCTCCTGAGTCAAGTTCACGTTGGTGCCGTCGATGTTCAGGTTGCCCTCGCTGCCGATGTACATGTTCACAAACAGCTTGTCACCGTGGATGGTGTACATGTACTCGCTGAGCTTGGCGATGGTACGCATCAGGTTGGGGGGGCAGCAGGCGCAGGCGAACCAGTCGGAACGGGGATCGCCGTTCTTGGCCTCCAGATAGGTGCTGTAGTAGAACTTATCTCCGGTGAGGTTGGTGCCCACCAGAATGGCGTTGTACAGGTTCTTCTCCACCACGTCGGCGTACTTGGCGTCCTCGTGGATGAGGTTCATCCGCTGGTTCCAGTTGGCCAGGGCGATGGTGGCGCAGATCTCACAGTAGGAATCGTCATTGGGCAGCTCGTAGGGATCGCCGAAGTCCTCGCCGTGGGAGCGCACGCCAATGCCGCCGGTGATGTAGGTCTTGGTGTTGGCCACGGAGTCCCAGATGGCATCCATGGTGTTCAGGTAGGCCGCCCGGTCCGGGTCGTCCTCGGGCAGCAGGGTGGCCACATCGGTGACACCGGTGTAGAAGTAGCAGGCACGCACAGCGTGGCCCACAGCCTCGGTGATGGTCATGATGGAGTCGTTGTCCTGGGAGTACTCGCCACCCCAGTAACCGCTCTCGCGCTCGTCCATGTTGGTGCCGCGGCGGTCAATGAGGGTCTTCACCGTCTGGATGTACTTGTCTCCGGTGCCCTCGCCCTCGTACTCCTCCACCAGCTTGGCAAACTTCACCATAGCCAGCTCGATTTCCTCATGGCCGGGTACCTCGTGGCGGGTGCCGTTGGGGCCAAACAGGTCCACGATCTCGTCGGCAAACCGACGGCCCACCACATACAGGCTGTAGTCGGGATCGCCGATGCCCTCACGGTAGCGGGTGTAAGCCACCACGCCCTCCAGGAAGTGGCCGGCGTTGTACATCTCATGGTTGGAGAAGTCGTGCCAGCGGTGGGTGCCTGCGGAGCTGCCGCCGGCGTGTCCGGTGCTTCTCAGGGTGAAGTGGGTGTCGATGTAGCCATCGGCGTACTGCACCTGCTCAATCAGGGAGATCCAGTAGGCCAGCTTCTCCTCCAGCTTCTCCCGCTGGGCCACCATCTCGGGGTCGGTGTCGTCATGGATGACGGACAGGGTGTAGGAGATGGCCTCGATGCTCTTATAGATGTCGGAGTCCTGGAACACGTAGCCCTGGAACTCGTCATAGGGCTCGCCGTTGAGCTTGGCAATGGCGTTGACGAAGTTGGGCTCGCCGCCGGAGGCCTGCTCAATCTGATAGATGGCCTTGTTCAGGGAGTTGACGGCATTGACCTTCTGCTTGGGGTTCCAGAAGTTATCGGTGAGCTGTACGTTCTCAAAGGTGACGGTGCTGTTGGCCACGGGGGTGACCACGGGCTCGTTGACGGTGACACGGGCCACAGCCTCCAACTCCTCGTCGCCGGACACCACGGTGCCCTTGACCTCAAAGGTGGTGCCCACCTTGTCCTCGGCGTACAGAGCGGGGTCCACCTCTTCCCAGGTCACGGGGACCAGGGAGGCGTTGAACTCCTCGGCGAAGTTGTAGCCGGTGGGGCCGTACAGGTCGGGGGTGGGGTCGTCAAAGGCGATGCCGTTGGCCACCACGGTCTTGGGCAGGATGGGAGCGCGGCCCGCCTCGGTGGCGGTGACATACTCATCGATGCTCTCGATGCCGTCCACCTTCACCTCCAAGGTGTCGGTGCGGGTGACGGTCTGGCCCTCCTCCTGCCGGGACACGGTGACCTTCAGGGTGCCGTAGCCGCTGTCCAGGGCTGCCAGCTGCACCTGAGACTCATTGGTGGCGCCCACAATCTCCATGTACTGGCTGCCCTCGGTGAGCTCCCACTGGTAGCTCAGGCCGTCCAGCCCCACGGGGAGGCTCTCGGCGGTGAAGGTGCCCGTCTCACCCTTGAGGATGCGGGCCTTGCCGGTGATCTGGGTGGAAACCAGCTCGTTCCACTCGGCGGTCATCTCCTCGCCGTACACTTCCCATTCGCCAATGCCCACGCCGTTGGCGCCGGACCCGTTGCGGTCGATCTTCAGGCGGATCTGGGTGGTCTTCACCGGCTCCTGGAAGGAGACCACGTTCCAGTAGCGGTTGTTGCCGTTGAGGTAGCTGCCGGGCTGGTCGGAGGCGGCCTCGGCGCTGCCGTACTTGACGCCTACGGAGGACACGACCTCGCCGGACTCGTTGGTCATGTTGGTGATCTTCTCCCACTGGCCGGACTCGTGGTTGTAGTACTCCACCTCACAGCTCTTGGGGAAGGTGACGTTGCCGGAGGCGGTGAGGTTGCCGTTATCCGCCCAGTACATCACCCGCATGCTGTTGAGCACATAGGGGGCGTCCCAGGTCAGGGTGACGGTGGTGGGATAGGTGCTGCTGTTCCAGGTGTTCCAGGAGGTGCCCGCGTTGGTGGCCAGCTGCCCGTTGTTGACGTTGGTCACCGGGGTGTTCTGGGCGTCCGCAGAGGCGGTGGCCTGGAGGGCCACGTTGTCCCCGTCGGTCTGGGCCAGCTTGGTGCCGTACACTTCCACCTCGCCGATGCCCACGCCGGTCTGGCCGCTGCCGTTGCGGTCGATGACCAGGCGCAGCTTGCTGGTCTGCACAGACTCGTTCATGGTCACGCCGTTCCAATAGCGGTTGGCCCCGTTGGTATACTGGCTGGCATCGGTGCCCGCCTCATCGGCGGTACCGAACTTCACGCCCACGGTGGAGGTGTCCGCCCCGGTCTCGTCCACCATCTGAGTCACATCCACCCACTCCTTGGAGCGCTCATTGTACCACTGGAGCCGGCAGGAGGCGGGGAACTGCACGCCCCCGTTGTCCGACCACCACATGACCCGGACGCTGGAGATGTCATAGGTGGCGTTGCCCCAGTCCAAATCCACGGTGACGGGGTACTCCACGTCGCCAGCCTCGGACCAGGTGTTCCAGGTGGTCCAGTTGCCGTCTGCCAGAGCGCCGTCATTGATGGCGGCCTCGGCGTTGTCGGGCAGGGTGGTGTTGGTGTAGGAGGCGGACACGGTGGCCTCACCGGCCACGTTGGTGCCGGTGCCGATGGTCTGATAGCCAAAGGCCTCCCACTCGCTGATGCCCACACCGTTGGTGCCGCTGCCGTTGCGCTGGATCTTCATGCGCAGCTGGCTGGTGGTGATGGGCTCAGAAAATTCCACGTAGTTCCAGTACTGGTTGTTTCCGTTGATGCCGTTGTTGGAGCTGGAATCCACTTCCACGCCCACCTCGTCGGTGGGCATGCCCTTCTCATTGGTCATCCCGGTGATGAGCTGCTCGTTGCCCTCGCTGTCCACATAGTACAGGGTGGCGGACTTGGGGAAGGTGACGTTGGCGTTGGCGTTGATGGTGGCGTTGTCCGCCCACCAGATCACCCGCATGCCTGTGATCACCTGCTCGGACTCCCAAGTCAGGGAGGTGGTGACGGGATAGGCCTCGTCGTTGGTGCCCCAGCTGTTCCAGCTGGAGTAGGGGTCGGAGGTGGCCAGCTTCCCATCGTTCATGGCGTTGGGAGAGATGCCCCAGACGTTGGTGTAGGAGGCCCCGGCCGTGGCCTTCAGGGCGATGTTATTGCCCAGGTCCTCTTCGCCAGCCTGTAAATAGTTGTACAGCGTCCCGCTGTCCTGGCTCTCCGCTCGGGCCGGACTCATGGGAACCATGGACAACACCATGGCCGCACTGAGAAGGCCTGCTGCAACGCGTTTGTTTCCGAACTTCTTGAAACTCTTCATGTTTTCCCCTCTCTTTATCATAGTAGTCTTGAGTCTTGCATGGTTCTCTTGCGGAACGCTGCCTTCCACACCTGCTGTCTGGCCTTCGCCTCCTTCCGCTCCCCTCGCAGGGAAGAACAGTTCCCCAACCGGAACAATCAGGGAAATTGGTTTTGCAATTTGATGCTCTCTTTCATACAAACTGCACATATGTCTGTTACCTTTATCATTGATGTTAGCATTCGCCCATCCGAAAATCAACACATTGCACAGAGATTTGATATTTTCCACCATTCCAACAATACAAATTATACAACACCCAGCTTTTCAACCGTTTTCTCCGGTAATCCCCTCGTAACACATTAGAATTTTCAAATATTTCTCATTTGCTGCCACTCATTTCCTTGCCCTGAAGCCGGGATTTCCCCTCAAATCCCAGGAAATCTACCCCTCTCACTCACGGTTTTTCTCATAGATTTGTACCAAGTTTTCAAGCATGCAAATTCATTGCATGGCCTTTATAAAATAAAAGTTGTCTGTTTTAAGCAGTGTCAGGGCATGAAAGAAAGCCCAGAGAACGCCGAAGCATTCTCTGGGCTTTGGGGAGCGATGTTTGATTACACAGACTCGTGGAAGGTCCGCTTGATGACCTCCAGCTGCTGCTCCCGGCTCAGGCGGTTGAAGTTCACCGCATAGCCGGACACGCGGATGGTGAGGGTGGGGTACTGCTCGGGGTGCTCCATGGCATCCAACAGCACCTGACGGTCCATGACGTTGACGTTCAGGTGGTGGGCGCCCTGGACGAAGTAGCCGTCCAGGATGGACACCAGGTTGGTGATACGCTCCTGGGCGCTCTTGCCCAGGGCGTTGGGCACGATGGAGAAGGTGTTGGACACGCCGTCCTGACACACGCCCCGGTAGGGGATCTTAGCCACGGAGTTGAGGCTGGCCAGAGCGCCGTTCTCGTCCCGGCCATGCATGGGGTTGGCGCCGGGGGCGAAGGGCTCGCCGGCCTTGCGGCCGTCGGGGGTGGAGCCGGTCTTCTTGCCGTACATCACGTTGCTGGTGATGGTGAGGGCGGAGAGGGTGTGGATGGCGCCCCGGTACAGGGGGTGCTTCTTGAGCTCGGCGGAGAAGTAGGCGGCGATCTCCACGGCGATGTCGTCCACCCGGTCGTCGTCGTTGCCGTACTTGGGGAAGTCGCCCTCCACCTCAAAGTCCACGGCGATGCCGTCCTCGTTGCGGATGGGACGCACCTTGGCAAACTTGATGGCGGACAGAGAGTCGGCGGCAATGGACAGACCCGCCACGCCGAAGGCGGCCAGGCGCTCCACCAGGGTGTCGTGGAGGGCCATCTGGCTGGCCTCGTAGGCGTACTTGTCGTGCATGTAGTGGATGATGTTGATGGTGTCCACATACAGCTCAGCCACGTAGGACAGTACCTTTTTATAATTGGTGAGCACCTTGGAGTAGTCCAGCACCTCGTCCTCGTCCCGGATGATGCCGGGCACCACGTGGAGGCCCTTCTTCTCGTCCACACCGCCGTTGATGGCGTACAGCAGGCTCTTGGCCAGGTTGGCCCGGGCGCCGAAGAACTGCATCTGCTTGCCCACGGCCATGGCGGACACACAGCAGGAGATGCAGTAGTCGTCCCCGTACAGGGGGCGCATCACGTCGTCGTTCTCGTACTGGATGGAGTCGGTGGCGATGCTCATCTTGGCGCAGTAGTCCTTCCAGGCCTGGGGCAGGTTCTGGCTCCACAGCACGGTGAGGTTGGGCTCGGGAGCGGTGCCCAGGTTGGTGAGGGTGTGGAGGTAGCGGAAGCTGTTCTTGGTCACCAGGGTGCGGCCGTCAATGCCCATGCCGCCCAGGGACTCGGTGATCCAGGTGGGATCGCCGCCAAACAGCTCGTTGTACTCGGGGGTACGCAAGTGACGCACCAGGCGCAGCTTGATGATGAACTGGTCAATGAGCTCCTGGGCCCCCTGCTCGTCCAGCAGACCACGGTCCAGGTCCCGCTGGATGTAGATGTCCAGGAAGGTGGCGGTGCGGCCCAGAGAGGTGGCGGCACCGTTGTTCTCCTTCACGCCCGCCAGATAGGCCAGGTACAGGTTCTGCACGGCCTCATGGGCGTTCTCAGCGGGGCGGGTGACGTCGCAGCCGTAGCGGCTGGCCATGTGGGTGAACTCCTTGAGAGCCCGAATCTGGGTGCTCACTTCCTCCCGCAGGCGGATGCGCTCCTCGGTCATGGGGCCATCCAGCATGTCCAGGTCCTTCTGCTTCTCCTCAATGAGGAAGTCGGTGCCGTACAGGGGCACCCGGCGGTAGTCGCCCACCAGACGGCCACGGCCGTAGGCGTCAGGCAGACCGGTGAGCAGGCCAGCGGTACGGGCCAGACGGGTGCGCTTGGGGTAGGCGTCAAACACGCCCTCGTTGTGGGTCTTGCGGTAGAGGCTGAAGTGGCGCTCAATCTCGGGGTCCAGCTCGTAGCCGTACTCGTGGAGGGCGGACTCGGCCATACGCATACCGCCGTACAGGTTCACGATACGCTTGAGGGGGGCGTCGGTCTGGAGGCCCACAATGACCTCGTTTTCCTGGTCAATGTAGCCGGGCTCGAAGTTGTCGATGCCGGATACCACGTGGGTCTCCACGTCGATGATGCCCTTTTTCAGCTCCTCCACAATGAGGGCGTGGGCCTTCTCCCACACCTTGGCGGTACGGGGGGAGATGGGGGCCAGGAAGCTGTCATCTCCGGTATAGGGGGTGTAGTTCTTCTGAATGAAGTTGCGCACATTCACCAGGTGGCGCCATTCGCCGGTGCGAAAGCCCTCCCAGGCGGTGCAGTTGACATCAATGCTCATGGGAATGTACCTCCTTATCAAATATGGGGAAACGCTCGGTCAAACTTCTCCTGCCACCCGGCCAGAGCGTCCTTGGCCAGGGGCTCCACCCCCTCCAGGGGGTAAGGATATCCCAGGGTGTGGTACTTGTGTACCCCCAGGGTGTGATAGGGCAACAGTTCTACCCGGCGCACATGGCGCAAGGTGGAGACAAAGTCCAAAAGCCCTTGCAAATGCTCATCGCCGTCGGTGAGCCCGGGCACCACCACGTGTCGAATCCACAGGGGCACCTCTTGGGCCTGTAATTGGCTGAGAAACGCTCTCCATTCCCCGGTGTCCCGGCCTGTGACCGCCTGGAACCCCTGGGGGGTGTAGTGCTTGATGTCCAGAAGCACCAGGTCGGTGTGGGACAAAATCCGCTGATAGTCCCCCAGCCCGCACCCGGCGGTGTCCAGACAGGTGTGAATGCCTTCCTTTTGGCATAGCTCCAGGGCCTGGGCCAAAAACTCCGGCTGCAACAGCGGCTCACCGCCGGAAAAGGTGACCCCGCCGGTGGCGCCGTAGTAGGATTTGAACCGGCGCAGCTTGGCCACCAGTTCCTCCGGCGTCATCTCCTTGGCGGCAACGGCGCCACACTCCCAGGTGTCCGGGTTGTGGCAGTACTGGCACCGCAGCCCACACCCCTGGAGAAACACCACGGTGCGAATGCCGGGGCCGTCCACCAGCCCCATGCTCTCCACAGAGTGAATGCGTCCTTTCATTGTGAACTCCCTTCTTTTTCCATTTGTTGGATAAAGAAAAAGACCGACCCACTGGGACCTTTTTCTTGCCCAGACGGTCGGCCGGCTTTCACGATCATACGCCACGTGGTTGATTCCACTTAATACCGCCAGGTGTATGATCACCGTGAGTACAGGCTACTATATCTTGTGTCGTTTGTCAAGCTTCATTTTTATTTCCCATTATTTTTCAATTTCTGGACACTTTTTAAGAACTCCGCAAGGAGTTGTATCGAAGTTGTAAATTCTGCACGCCGACCCCCTGGAGCCGTTGCCATTTCCCCTGTGGCATACTATAATGTGCCATAACAACGACAAGGAGATATGCCACATGGCAAAACGGTACAAGAAAAAAACTGCCCGCTCCGGTCTGGAGACCGTGGTCAATCTGCTGGCCCTGCTGTTGTTTGCCGTTCTCGGCATCGGCTTTGTGGCCGCTCTCTTCTTCACCCACATGCTCACCCCCCTGCTGTTGGCCCTGATTGCGGCGGCGGTGGTGGTGGCCGTAGTGGTGGTGTTTGCTCTGCGGTTCAGCCGCGGCCCCGCCAAGCGCACGGCGGGTTCCGTGCTGTCCGTGGTGTTCTGTCTGGTGTTCGCCGTGGGCATTGTCTATGCCCGGGTGGGCCTGGACACTCTGGACCGGGTCACCAACCCGGAGGCCCAGACCCTGGCCATGTCCGTGTATGTGCGGGGAGATGATACCCGCAGCATGGACGAGCTGCTCCAGCACCCATTTGGCATGCTCAGCGCCGACCAGACGGACACCCAGGCGGCGGTGAAACAGCTGGACGCCAAGTACAGCGTCACCCTCACCCCCCAGGGCTATCCCGAGGCAACCAAACTGGTGGACGCCCTCAACAACAAGGAAATCGACGCCATTTTGGTCAACCAGAGCCACATGACCGTGCTGGACGACCTGGAGGAGTACAAGGACGTGATGCAGAGTCTGCGCATGGTGGACACCATTCAGGTGCCCCTCCAGGCCAGCGCCGCTCCCCAGCCCACCACCGCTCCCGCCATCCCCCTGGACCAGCCCTTTACGGTATATATCAGCGGCAGCGACTCCCGAAGCAGCGATATCTCCACCTCGGGCAACAGCGATGTGAACATCATCGCCACCATCAACCCCAAAACCCACCAGGTGCTGCTGGTGTCCACTCCCCGGGACTACTTCATTCCCCTGTCCTTCTCAGGCGGAGTCCCGGACAAGCTCACCCACGCCGGGGGCCGGGGCATTGAGGAGAGTATCAAAACTCTGGAAATGCTCTACGACATAGAGCTGGACTACTATTTCAAAGTAAACTTCGCCGGATTTGAGGGCATCATTGACGCCCTGGGCGGCATTGACGTGTACTCGGACTACGACTTCGAGTCCTATATCTCCGACTACACCTATGAAAAGGGCGTCAACCACATGGACGGCGAGAAGGCCCTGTACTTCGTCCGGGAGCGGTACAACCTCCCCAAGGGCGACTATCAGCGGGGCATCCACCAGATGCGGATGATCGAGGCTGTGGCGGACAAGGTCCTCTCCCCCGCCATTCTCACCCAGTACCTCCCCTTCATGGACGCCGTGGGCAACTGCTTCCGCACCAGCATTCCCTCTGACTTCATCACCGATATGGTGCAAAACCAGCTGCAAACCGGCGGGGACTGGAACATCGTCAGCTACTACGTCTCCGGCTCCTTCAGCAAGGAGTACACCTACAGTTATCCTGACTGGCATCTGGATGTCATTGTCCCTGATATGACCACCGTGGAAACCGCCAAGCAGCTCATGGAGCAGGTGCGCAACGGAGAAATCGTCACCTCCCCCCAGTCATAATCAATCTCACAGACGGCCCGGCGCTTGAAGCGCCGGGCCGTCTGTAATTTCCCACAAAAATCGAAAACAGGTGGAAATTCCCGGATACTTCCATTGCCATTTTCCTTCTTTTGTACTATAATGTCGGAAGTTATCCGCTGCGGCAGGGTCGCCGCACACATCACCCTGACGCCCGCCCCTCTGGAAGCGGTGTCAAAGGAAGGAACATATTATGGGAAAATATCCAAACAAGAAGTCTGGACGCCTTGGTTTTGACTTTTTTCTCAACAAACTCGCCCTGATTGCCTTTACCATATTAGGCGGATATTTTGTCTACACCGCCATCTCCACCCAGATGCTGGACGCTTTGCGCATCGGGCTGCTGTGCGCAGTGGTAGCCGTTCCCGTGATCGTGGTGTGGTGGCTGAGTCTGACCCGTTCCAAGCCGGTGCGGCTGGCCATCGGCTCGGTGCTGGCCATGATCTTCTGCCTGATCTTCGCCGTGGGCATTCGCTACATCAACATCGGCATGGACACCCTGAACAACATCACCGCCGAAGAAGATGAGACCTCTCTGATGACCGTCTATGTCCGCTCCGACGATGACCGGAACATGGAGGACCTGCTGGACGAGACCTTCGGCACCCTGTCCATGACGGAGGCCAACACCAAGGCCGCCATCCAGCAGCTGGACCAGGAATACAAGACCACCCTTTCCACCAAAGCCTACGCCAGCGCCACCGAGCTGGTGGACGCCCTGGCTGAGGGCGAGGTGGATGCCATTCTCACCGACCAGGGCCACATGAGTGTGCTGGAGGACCTGGAGGGCTATGAGGACGCCATGGGCGGGCTGCGGGAAGTCAAGTCCTTCCACGTGGTGGTGGAGACGGAGAACAACAACGACAAGACCTCCATCTCCAAGGCGGACTCTGTGTTCTCCGTGTACATCAGCGGCAGCGACTCCCGGGACAGCAACATCATGGCCACCGGCCGCAGCGACGTGAACATCATCGCCACCGTCAATACCGAGACCCGCCAGGTGCTGCTGCTCAACACCCCCCGCGACTTCTATATTCCCCTGGCCCGCAGCAGCTCCTACGACTACCCCGACAAGCTCACCCACGCCGGACTCTACGGTGTGGACGAGAGCAAGGACACCCTGGCCCAGTACTACGGCATCGACATCGACTACTACTTCCGGGTAAACTTCACCGGATTTGAGACCATCATCGACGCTCTGGGCGGCATTGAGGTGGATTCCGAGCACGACTTCTACTCCACCATCGCTCCCACCACCATCCACTACACCCAGGGCATCAACAAGCTGGACGGCTACGAAGCTCTGTACTACGTCCGCGAGCGCTACGCCTTTGTCAACGGCGACTATCAGCGCGGCATCAACCAGATGCAGGTCATCCAGGCCGTGGCTGGGAAGGCCATGTCCCCCGCCATGCTCACCAACTTCACTTCCCTGATGGATGCAGTGGATGACTGCTTCAAGACCTCCATCCCCACCGACCTCATCACCGCTCTGGTGCGGGATCAGCTGGCCAACGGCGGCGACTGGAACATCGTCACCTACTACGTCTCCGGCACTGGTTCCAGCGAGTACACCTACTCCATCCCCAGCCAGAAGGCCTACGTCACCATCCCCGATGAGTCCACCGTGGAGATGGCCAAGGACCTGATGCAGCAGGTGCGGGACGGCAAGATCATTGAGGACCCCAACGCAGCGACCTCTGACGCCCCTTCCTATTAACAAATACCGATTTAGGCCAGGTGTGCATGCACCTGGCCTTTCTCTTAGGAGGAATTGACATGGCAACTATCATCTATGTGGACACCCTGGACCACCCGGGGCTGGACGCCTTCGCCCGCCTCACCGAGGCCCAGCTGAGAAACCGAAAGGAGCCGGAAAAGGGCATCTTTATCGCCGAGAGCCCCAAGGTCATTGAGCGGGCGTTGAATGGGGGCTATGAGCCCCTCTCCTTTCTCATGGAGGAAAAGCACATCACCGGACAGGCCCAGCCCCTTCTGGAGCGGTGCTCCGGGGTGCCGGTGTACACCGGGCCCTCGGACCTGTTGGCCCAGCTCACCGGATTTCCCCTCACCCGAGGGGTGCTGTGCGCCATGCGCCGCCCCCTCCTCCCCTCGGTGGAGCAGCTGTGCCGCAACGCCCACCGGGTGGCGGTGCTGGAGGGCATTGCAGACCCCACCAACGTGGGGGCCATTTTCCGCTCGGCGGCTGCCATGCACATGGATGCGGTGCTGGTCACCCCCAACTGCTGTGACCCCCTGTACCGCCGCTCGGTGCGGGTGAGCATGGGCACAGTATTTCAGATTCCCTGGACCCGCATCCCCCAGTGGCCGGAGGGCGGACTGGAGCAGCTCCACACCCTGGGCTTTCGCACCGTCGCCCTGGCCCTCACCCCCGACGCCCACTCCATTGAAGACCCCAGTCTGCACCAAGCCGACAAGCTGGCCCTTCTGCTGGGCACGGAGGGGGACGGCCTGGCCCGGACCACCATCGACGGGTGCGATGAGGCCGTGTGCATCCCCATGTCCCACGACGTGGACTCCCTCAACGTGGCCGCCGCCTCTGCGGTCGCTTTCTGGGAACTGCGCTACCGCCAGCCCCCTTTATCCGATATGTAAAATTCCACACAGTTTCAGAGGTTTTTTTGTTACATTCTTGACAACCACGCAGGACGGATTTATAATTTTCATCAAGACCTGATGTGGTGGGCCTGTACGTTTTGCCGAAACTCACAAAGTGCGCCACAGGATTTTCCATATGTTAGAGACATCTGGTTGAAATTCCTGTGGGCAGTTTCTGGGAATTTTCGGAGACGTGCGGGCCTTTTTTGCATCTTACAGCCATCATTCTGCGGCAGCCCAGCTGCCAAGTCCGGGAGGTCATTATGAGTTATACCATTCCCATCGGCCCCTACCATCCCGCTCTGGAGGAGCCCATTCACGCCCGTCTCACCGTGGACGGCGAGCGCATCACCGACGCCGAGGTCTTCGTGGGCTACAACCACCGGGGCATTGAGCGGCTGGCCCAGGAGCGCAACTTTATCCAGACCCTGGTGCTGGTGGAGCGGGTATGCGGCATCTGTTCCCACTCCCACTCCCTGACCTACGCGCTGTGCATTGAGCACATCGCCGGAATGGAAGTGCCCAAGCGGGGCCAATACATCCGGGTCATCATCGAGGAGCTGGAGCGCATCCACTCCCACCTTCTGTGGCTGGGCATCGCCTGCCACATTGTGGGCCACGACTCCCTGTTCATGCAGTGCTGGAACGACCGGGAGGGCACCATGGACGTGCTGGAGGCCCTGACAGGCAACCGGGTCAACTACGGCATGAACATCATCGGCGGCGCCCGCCGGGACTTCACCGACGACCAGCGCCGGGACCTGATGGCCGCCATGGACGACCTGGAACAGCGCATGGGCCCCATCACCCACTGGCTCACCCACGACAAGACCCTGGCCATGCGCACCAAGGGTGTAGGCATCCTCACCCGAGAGGACGCCATCCGTCTGGGCGCGGTGGGCCCCCACGCCCGGGCCTCCGGGGTGGACATGGACGTGCGCCGGGACGCCCCCTACTCCTCTTACGAGGACTTCGACTTCACCGTCCCCGTCCAGGAGTCCGGAGACGTGTACGCCCGGGTGGTCATCCGGGTGCTGGAGATCTACGAGAGCATCAAGATCATCCGCCAGGCGGTGGACAACCTGCCTGAGGGCCCCATTAACCTGGGCAATCGCATCCCCAAGGTGCCCGCCGGCGAGTTCGTCGCCCGCCATGAGGCACCCCGGGGCCATCTGGTATACAAGGTGGTCACCGACGGCGGCCTCAATAACCACCGGGTGAGCCTCCATGTGCCCACCTTCAAAAATGCCCCCACGGTGCCGGTGATGCTGCGGGGGAACACCGTGGCAGACGCAGGCCTCATCGTGGCCTCCATCGACCCCTGCTTCTCCTGCCTGGACCGTTAAACTGCCATGCATGAGCTAGCCATCACCCAGAGCATTCTGGACATTGCCGAACAAGTGGCCCAAGAACACGGGGCCACAAAGGTGAAAACGGTACACATCAAGCTGGGAGAGTATTCCGGCGTGGTTCCCCAGTGTGTCCAGGATTACTTCGACGTCATCAGCCAGGGCACCATCGCCCAGGGGGCAGTGCTGGACATCCAGCGCCTTCCGGTGGTCATCCACTGTCTGGACTGCAATCAGGATAGTCCTATCGACCGCCGCCATGTCCGCTGCCCCCAGTGCGGGTCCACCCACCTAAAGCTGATTCAAGGCCGGGAATTCTATATTGAGAGTTTGGAGGTTGACTGATGGAAATCAAAGTTATGCACCAGGTCATGGCCTGGAACGAGGACGTCAGCGACGCCGTGAAGGCAAAGCTGGCCCAACATCAGGTGTGCCTGGTCAACGTCATGGGCTCCCCCGGTGCGGGCAAGACCAGCACCATTGTAGCCCTGATCAATGCCCTGCGGGAGAAATACCGCATTGGCGTCATCGAAGGGGACATCGCCGGACAAATTGACGCCGACGCCATCCACGCCATGGGCATTCCCGTCACCCAGATTGACACCGACGGGGCCTGCCACATTGAGGCCATGAGCATTGAGAAGATGCTCCCCGAGTTCGACCTGGACAGCTTGGACGTCATCTTCGTGGAGAACATCGGCAACCTGGTGTGCCCCGCCGAGTTCAACATCGGCGAGAGCTTCCGGGTGGCCCTCCTCTCCGTCCCCGAGGGGGACGACAAGGTGGAGAAATACCCCCTGATGTTCGCCACCACCCAGGCGCTGGTGATGAACAAGTACGACTTGAAGGACTATTTCGACTTCGACGACCAGCGGGTGGAACGCTCCGCCCGGGAGCAGAACCCGGAGGTGGCGGTGTTCCGCCTGTCCAACCGGGACGGCTCCGGCCTCAAGGAACTGGTGGACTGGCTGAGCCAGAAAATCGATGCTCAAATCGGGAGGTGTCCGTCATGAAGGGCTTCCGCTTTACCGCCTGGCTGTCCACCGCCATCGTGTGCTTCCTCTTCTGGATGCTCCTCACCTGGTCCTTTGCCCCCCGGGAACTCATCCTGGGCGGCATCGTGTCGGTGATTGTGGCGGCCTTCGCCTGCCGCTTCTTCATCCACTCTTCCGCCTTCTACCTCTACAACCCGGTACGGCTCATTCTGCTGGTGTTCTACTGTGTCATCATCTTCTTCTGGGAGATCATCAAGGCCAACGTGAGCATGGCCAAGCTGGTTTTGAGCCCCAAGCTCAGCTACAAGCCGGGCATTCTGCGCATTCCCGGCTCCCCCAACCTGACAAGTGACTACGGCATCGCCATGGTGTCCAACTGCATCACCCTCACCCCAGGCACCATCACCATGGAGACCGCCCAGGACGAGGAGGGGCGCAACTACTACTACGTCCACTGGATCGACGTGGCGGAGACCGACCGGGACAAGGCCGGGGACGCCATCAAGGGAACCATGGAACGCTGGATCGGGAGGATTTGGAAATGACAGTCTTTTTAATTGGCGCCATCGTGTGCATCATCCTGGACCTGCTCCTGCTCTACCGGGTATTCCGAGGCCCCACGGCCGCCGACCGCATCTGCGCCATGGACGCCTTGGACCTGGTCACCGCTCTGGCCCTGGTGCTCTACTCCCTGCACACCGGGCGCACCATCTATCTGGACATCGCCCTGGTGGTGGCCCTGCTGGGCTTTGTCAGCACCGTGTTTGTGGGCCGCTATCTGGAAAGGAGGCTGTGAGGTATGGATACGGTAGATATTGTGGTGGCTGTCCTCATGGCCATTGGCCTGTTCTTCGCCTTCATCGGCACTCTGGGCATCCTGCGCATGCCGGACGTGTTCGGGCGGCTCCAGGCCTCCACCTGCATCTCCACCATGGGCACCATCTTCGTCATCCTGGCCAGCATCGTGTATGTGGTGGCCAACGGCATGAGCGGCTCGGTGGTGGTGAAGCTGGTATTCATCCTGCTGTTTGTGCTGGGTACCAACCCGGTGTCCAACCACGCTCTGTGCAAGGGCGCTTACCGCTCGGTGAAGCCCAACCCGGAGCCGATCATCGATGACTATAAGGAGGATGATCCCCAATGAATGGTACCTTGGTTTTTGTCCTGAACACCCTGGTGCTCTGCGGCATTGTGGCCTCCGCCATCGTGGCGGTGAACGCCAAAAAGGTCATCGACTCGGTGATTGCCCTGGCGGCCACCGGCTCCTTTGTGGCCCTGGAGTTTGTGCTCTTGCAGGCCCCGGACGTGGCCATCGCAGAGGCCAGCGTGGGGGCGGTGCTGTCCACCATTCTCTACATCATCGCCCTGCGCAAGGTGTACGGCAGAAAGGGGGAGCAGCAATGAGTGGCACGAAAAAAGTGGTCTTGGCTCTGACCCTTGTGGTGCTCCTGGCCTGCGGCGTGTGGGCCGGGTGGCGCATGGCAGGCAGTCCTCCCACCTATGACGGCACCAACACCGACTTGGTGGGACTGTACGAAGACCCCAGCTCCTATGACAACTCCGACGCTGACGGCGCCGCCGCCATTATGGTCAACGAGAACCTGGAAAAGACCGCCGCCGACAACGTGGTCTTCTCCGTGGTCTTTAACTTCCGTGGTTACGATACCATGGGTGAGAGCTTCATTCTCATCGCCGCCATCGCAGGCTCCCTGGTGATTCTGCGCAAGGCTGCCCATTCTGTGAAAAAGGAGGACCAGGGCCATGAAGACCTATAAAAAGACCCATGCCATCTCCCGGTGCGCCTCCGATTTGTTCCTTCCCCTGGCCTGCGTCTTCGGCTGCTACGTGGTGCTCCACGGCAGCACCAGCCCCGGCGGCGGCTTCCAGGGCGGCGTACTGGTGGCCAGCGCCATTTTGCTGGTGTACCTGGGGTACGGCGGCTGGGGCGTCAAGCACTCCTTCAACGAGCACATGCTCCACTCCAGTGAGACGGTGGCGGAGATCATGTACGTGGTCATCGCCCTGGTGGGTGTGTTCACGGGCCTGAACTTCTGCGTCAACTTCGTCTTTGCCGGGCAACAGGTGGACACCAGCATCCTGATGAACGATGCGGTGGGCTACCACGTGATGGCGGGCATCACCTGCCTCCTGATCATGATGCTCAGCGTGCTGGAGGACGACAAACACGAGTCTCCCGAGGAAAAGGAGGAGGATGCGGCATGATATTCACCAATTACCTGGTCTGCTTCTTTCTCATCGCCCTGGGCATCTACTGTATGGTGACGAAAAAGAACCTCTTCAAGATCTGCGTGGGCATGGGCCTGGTGGACTACGGCGTCAACCTGCTCATCGTCTCCGTGGGCTTCCATGACGGCGGCACCGCTCCCATCTTCAACATCTCGGAGCTCACCCGCGACACCTTCTTTGTGGACCCCATTCCCCAGGCCCTCACCCTCACCTCCATCGTCATCGGCGCGTGTACCACCGCCATGACCCTGAGTCTCATCATCATGCTCTACAAACAGTACGGCACTTTGGAGTCGGACCAGATTAGGAGGTTACGAGGATGACATTCGATTTTTCTAACTTCATCAACAACTTCCCCATCCTGGCCATCATGTCCCTGTTTTTGGGAGCCTTTATCTCCTCCCTGGTGGGACGGCGCAACGCCAAGGTGCGCAACACTGTGGTGTTTCTGGCCATGTTGGTCTCCCTGGTGCTCATCCTCGCCCTCATCAAGCCGGTGCTGCTGGGGGGCCAGGTCATCAACTACTGGCTGGGCAACTGGGAACCGGTGGAGGGCTGGGCCATCGGCAACAGCCTGGAAGTGGACGCTCTGAGCCTGTTCTTCGCCCTCATTGTGGTGGTGGCCGTGTTCGTCTCCGGTGTCTATTCCTTCTTCTACATGAGCCACGACGACTCCCTGGTCAACTACTACACCCTCTTTTTGATGCTGTCCGGCTCCGTGCTGGGCCTGGTGCTGTCCGGGGACCTCTTCAACATGTTCGTCATGATCGAGATCATGACCTTCACCGCTGTGGCCCTCACCGCCTTCCGCAACCACTACGAGGGTGCTCTGGAGGGCGCCTTCAAGTACCTGGTGGTGGGCTCTCTGGGCTCCACCTCGGTGCTCATTGGCATCGCCCTCCTCTACTCCCAGCTTCACACCCTGAACCTGGCACAGATTGCCTCTCTGCTGCCCACGGCCTCCTCCCCGGTGATTCTCATCGCTTTCGCCTTCCTCTTTGTGGGCTTTGGCTCCAAGGCCTTCCTGTTCCCCTTCCACCCCCTGGCGGCCGATGCCCACGCCGTGGCCCCCGCCTCCATCTCTCTGATGATCTCGGGCGTTCTGACCAAGTGCGGCGTGTACGGCATCATCCGCCTGTGCTACTGCCTGTACCAGAACATGGATCAGCCCTTCGTGCAGTACTTTGTCACCGGGGTGGGTGTCATCTCCATGTTCGTGTGCGTCACCATGGCCTTCAACCAGCACAACTTTAAGCGGCTGCTGGCCTTCCACTCCATCTCCCAGGTAGGGTACGTGATCACCGTCATCGGCCTGGGCTCCGCTCTTGGCATGTCCGCTGGCCTGTTCCACGCCATGAACCACACCATCTTCAAGGGCCTTTTGTTCCTCACCGCCGGTGCGGTCCAACACGCCACCGGCAGCCTGGACCTGGACGAGCTGGGCGGCCTGTCCAAGAAGATGCCCGGCACCTGCGCCCTCTTCCTCATTGGCGCGGCCTCCATCAGCGGCCTGCCCCCCTTCAACGGCTTTGCCTCCAAGTGGATGATCTATCAGGCCACCTTCCAGAAGGCGGGAGAGACGGGCAACTTCTTCTTCGTGGTGGTATGCGTGGCCGCCCTGATCACCAGCGTGCTCACCCTGGCCTCCTTCATCAAGGTGGCTCAGAGCGTGTTCTTCGGCCAGCTCAACCCCAAGTTTGCACATACCCGTGAAGTCTCCCTGGGTATGCGCATTCCCATGTGGATTCTGGCCGCCCTGTGCATCCTGCCCGGTCTGTTCCCCGACCAGGTGCAGCAGTGGCTGCTCACCCCCGCCACCCAGGCCGCTACCAATGCCTCCGGGTACATTGATGCCGCCATGGGCACCGGGTACGCCGCCGCCCACGGGGTGGAATCTTCCCTGGTCTCCGGCTTCTCCCTGTCCGGGGCCTGGCAGCCGGTGATGTGGCTGCTGCTGCTCATCTCCGTGACCCTGGCCGTGTGCATCGTGGCCCTGCTGGGCGGGGACGAGAAGGCCACCGTCACCTCCCAGATCGCCGCCGACACGGATACGGACCCCAAGTACGACTCCTTCTTCTCCGGTGAGGCCAGCGTGTACTCCCAGGTGGGAGGCAGCGACCTGTTCTGGGGCTTCAAGCACAACTGGAGACACTACTTCTCCTTCATGCACAACTGGCACAGCGGTGTGGTCAACGACTACACCCTGTACGGCGCCGCCGCCATGGCTGTGGCTCTGGTGCTGTGCGTCATCTTTCTGTAAAGGGGGTACCTGACATGACAAATCTTCTCTGGACGATCTTCCATGTGCTGGTATTCCCCGGCCTGCTGTTCTGTGTGGTGGTGGGGGTCCTGCTGGCGGGCCTGGACCGCAAGCTGGTGGCCCGGATGCAAAACCGGGTGGGCCCGCCCCTGCTCCAGCCCTGGTACGATTTTCTCAAGTGCTGCGGCAAGGAGACCATCATCCCCCGCCACGCCCGCAAGGGACTGTTCCTGGCCGCCCCGGTGCTGGGCTTTGCCGCCCTGATCACCGTGGCCCTGTTCGTCCCCGTGTTCTCCTACTCCGTGTACTCCACCTCCGCGGACCTGGTGGTCATCCTCTACCTCCTGACAGTAGTGGGCGTGTCCATGATCGTGGGCGCTGCCGCCTCCGGCTCCCCCTTCGCCGGGGTGGGCCTGAGCCGGGAAATGGTGGCCATGATCTCCTACGAGCTGCCCTTCGTGCTGGTGATGCTGGCCGTGGGCCGCATGGCGGGTGAGGGTTCCCCGCTGGGGGTCACCTTCTCCCTCCAGGCCATTGTGGACTGGCAGGCCGTCAACGGCAACATGCTCTTCCACTGGAGCATGATTCCCGCCGCCCTGGCCATGCTCTTCGTCATTCCCTGCGAGATCGGCATGCACCCCTTTGACATCGCCGAGGCGGAAACCGAGATCTGCGAGGGCACCCTGGCCGAGTACAGCGGCCCCCCCGCCGGACTGTTCCGGCTCACCCACTGCGTGAAAATGTACGTCATGTGCGCCCTCTTCTGCGTGCTGTTCCTGGGCGGCATCTCCACCGGGTACGCCGCTCTGGACGCCCTGGTGATGGTGGCCCTCAGCGTGGTGCTCACCTTTGTGACCATGAGCGTGCCCCACGCCGTGTGCGCCCGGTTCAAGGTGGAGCAAGTGTTCCAATTCTACTGGACGGTGGTGGCCGGTCTGGCCCTCATCAGTCTCATTCTGGTCTGGCTGGGCCTGTAAGGAGGGACAAGGAAATGTTTCAACGAATGATTGACAAGAGCATGGCCAAAAGTCCCTGGATTTTCCACATCAATGCAGGCTCCTGCAACGGCTGTGACATTGAATTGGTGTCGGTGCTCACCCCCCGGTACGACGCCGAGCGGCTGGGCTTCCGCCTCACCGGAACCCCCCGCCAGGCAGACATCGTGGTGGTCAGCGGCCCCGTCACCTCCCAGACAAAAGACCGCCTGGTGCGCACCCTGGCCCAGGTCCCCGAACCCCGGGTGGTGGTGAGCTTGGGCTCCTGCCCCCGCTCCGGTAACGTGTTTAAGGGCAGCTACTGCGTAGACGGCCCCCTGGAGAAGTACACCCATGTGGACGTGTCCGTGGGCGGCTGCACCCCCAAGCCCGAGGCCATCATGGCCGCTCTGGCCAAGGCCGCCGAAATACTGGCTGAAAAGCGGAAGGAGATGCGTCAGGCATGATTCCCTACCTCACCAAAGCTCTGGGCAACCTGTTCCGTGCCCCGGCCACCGAGAAGTTTCCCAAGGGAGAGCCCCCCAAGGCAGCCCCCGGCTACCGGGGCCGCATCATCTACCACCCGGAGACCTGTGTCAACTGCGGGATGTGTATGCGGGTGTGCGCCCCCCAGTGCATGGAGCGCACCATGGAGCCCCTGCCCAACGGGGACCAGAAAATCACCCTCACCTTTGACCTGACCAGCTGCACCTTCTGCTCCATGTGCGCGGACTTCTGCGCCCGAAAGTCCATCGAGCTCAGTGACGACTACATGATCGTGGGCACCCAGCCCGAGGACTTCCTGGTCTCCGGCACCTTCATCAAGAAGGCGCCGCCCCCCAAGCTGACCCCGGAGCAGATCGCCGAGCTGAAGGCCAAGGCAGAGGCCGCCAAAGCCGCCAAGGCGGCAGCCGAGAAAGCCGATGGCTGAGCGCTCCCGCATTCGCCTGGAGGTGGAGGGGCTGGTGCAGGGGGTGGGGTTTCGCCCCACCGTCCACCGCCTCACCACCCAGCTGGGCCTGTCCGGCTTCATCCGCAACACCTCCCAGGGGGCGGAGCTGGAGCTGGAGGGGCAGCCAGACCAGGTAACCCAATTCGTGCCTCTTTTGCAGCAACAGGCCCCGGTGCTGGCCCGCATTCGCCGGGTCAGCACCGTTTCCATTCCCCCCACGGGAGAGACGGGCTTTCACATCCTGCCCAGCGTGGGGGAAACCCTCCCGGACACCCAGGTGAGCCCGGACGTGGGCATCTGCGAGGACTGTCTGCGGGAGATGCGAGACCCCAAGGACCGACGGTACCGCCACCCCTTTCTCAACTGCACCAACTGCGGGCCCCGGTTCACCATTGTTCAAAGCGTCCCCTATGACCGGGAGCGCACCGCCATGGGGGTATTCCCCATGTGCGAAGACTGCCAAGGCGAGTACACCGACATCACCGACCGCCGCTACCACGCCCAGCCCACCTGCTGCCCCCACTGCGGCCCCACCCTCACCTACCTGGACGGGGCGGGACAAGCCGTGGAGGGCGACCCCATCCGACTGGCCCAGACCCAGCTGAGACAGGGCGGGATTGTGGCAGTGAAGGGGCTGGGGGGCTTTCACCTGGCTTGTCTGCCCGAGTACGCTTCTCGGCTGCGGCAACGCAAAGAGCGAGAGGGCAAGCCTTTGGCCCTCATGTGCGCCGACGTGGATGCCGCCCGAGCCCTGTGCCATGTCTCCCCGGAAGAGGAGAAAGCGCTGAACAGCTGGCGGCGGCCCATTGTACTGCTGCGCAAGCGTGACCCCGCCCCGGATGTGCTCAGCCACACCCCCGAGCTGGGGCTCATGCTCCCCTATACCCCGCTACACTATCTGCTCATGGAGGGCTTTTCCGCTCTGGTGATGACCTCCGCCAACCCCTCGGACTGTCCCGTGTTCATCAGTAACCAGGCGGCGGTGGAGGGCCTCCAAGGCATCGCCGACGGCTTTCTCCTCCACAACCGGGACATTGTCACCCGGTGTGACGACTCCCTCCTCCGCATCTTCCGGGGGAAGGAATACCCCTTACGCCGCAGCCGGGGCTATGTGCCTCAGCCCTTGGAGGTGCCCGTCCCCGTCCACGGCCTGTTGGCCTGTGGAGCGGAACAGAAGGCGGGCTTTGCCCTGGGCAAGGGAACCGATACCCTGCTGAGCCAGCACATCGGGGATTTGAAAAACATGGAGACGCTGGAGCACTACCAAACCCAGCTCCACCACTTCCGCACCCTCTTCGGGGTGGCGGTGGAAGGGCTGGCCTGCGATCTCCACCCGGACTATCTGTCCACCCAGGTGGCTCAACAGCTCTCCAAGGAACTGAATGTACCCCTTCTCCCAGTGCAGCACCACCACGCCCACATGCTCTCCTGTATGGCGGATAACGGCCTCACAGGGCCCTGCATCGGCCTCATCTGGGACGGCACCGGGTTGGGCACCGACTCCACCATCTGGGGGGCGGAGTGTCTGGCGGGAGACGCCCACAGCTTCACCCGCCTGGGCTCCATCTCCCCCATCCGCCTGCCTGGCGGGGACGCCTGCGCCCGGGACCCCGGACGCATCGCCCACAGCCTGCTGGTGGAAGCAGGGCTGGAAGAACAGTCCACCGCCCACCAGGCCCAACTGCTCACCATGCAGCTAACAGCCGGGCTCAACTGTCCCCCTGCCTCCAGCATGGGGCGGCTCTTTGACGGGGTGTACGCCCTGTTGGGGGGCTCCTCCCCCGTCCACTACGAGGGGGAGAGCGCCATCCGCCTGGAGCATATGGCCCAGGCTGGTATCACCCAGTCCCTCCCGGTGGAGGTGGAGACGGTGGACGGCGTGTGCCGCCTGATCACCCCCGCCCTTACCGCCGCCCTGATGGAACGCAAAGCGGCGGGGGATTCTCCCCACCTGCTGGCGGCCCAGTTTATGAACGCCACGGTGGAATTGGCGGTGAAACAGTGCCAATTCGCCCGGAAGCACACCGGCCTCACTCAGGTAATGCTCTCCGGCGGTGTCTTTCAAAACATGTATCTACTGCCCCGTATCCTGGACGCACTGGCCGCCCAGGGTTTCCGGGCCTATCACCACTCCCGGGTGTCCACCAACGACGAGGGGATTGCCCTGGGACAGCTGATCGCCGCGGCAGCGCGGAGAAAGGAAGGATGACTATGTGTCTGGCCGTGCCCCTGCGGCTCATGGAAATTCACAACAAGGAGGGCATCGCCGAGGCGGGCGGCATTCGCCGCTCGGTGCGCCTGGACTTCATCCGCAATCCTCAAGTGGGGGACTACGTGCTGGTCCACGCCGGGTTTGCCATGGAGCGACTCAGCGAAGAACAGGCCCTGCAAAACCTGCAAGCCCTCCAGGAGGTGGCCAATGCTCTGTGAAGCGGATTTCCGCCGCCCCCAGGGGCTAGAGCGGCTGGTGGCGGCCATCCAGGACCAAAGCCTGCCCCCCATGCGCCTCATGGAGGTGTGCGGCACCCACACCATGGCCCTGGCCCGCACCGGGGTGCGGCAGCTGCTGCCCCCTCAGGTGAAGCTGATCTCCGGGCCCGGCTGTCCGGTGTGTGTCACCCCCGCCAATGTGATGGACGAGGTATTGCGCATAGCCGCTCTGCCCGGGGTCACCCTCACCACCTACGGGGATTTGATGCGGGTACCAGGCTCCAAGCCTGGGTTTGATTTGCGGCGGCAAAAGGCCCTGGGGGCAGACATCCAGGTGGTATACTCCCCCATGGACGCCTTAGAATTGGCCAAAGCCCACCCGGAAAAACAGGTGGTATTCCTGGGAGTGGGGTTTGAGACCACCGCCCCCGGCACTGCCCTGGCCGTGCTGGAAGCCCAACGGCAGGGCCTGAAAAACTTCTCCCTGCTGTGCCTGCTGAAAGCCACGCCCCCCGCCCTCCGGGCCCTGCTGAGCCAAGAGGACTTCGGGGTGGACGGCTTCCTGTGCCCCGGCCATGTGGCCACCATTTTGGGGGCGGAAGCCTTTTCCTTTCTCCCCCAAGAGTACCAAAAACCCGCCGTGGTGGCAGGTTTTGAGGCGGGGGACCTGGTGGCGGCCCTCCACCTGCTTATCACCCAGGTGAAGGACCACACCCCCAAGCTGGAAAACGAATACACCCGGGCGGTGTCCCGGTCGGGCAACCAAATGGCCCAACAGGTGATGGCCCAGGTGCTGGAGCCCCGTGACGACACCTGGCGGGGGCTGGGTAATATTCCAAACAGCGGCTTTGGGTTGAAGCCGGAGTTTGCCGCCTATGACGCCGCCGCCCGCTTTGGCTTCTCCCCTGCCCCACAGACTGCCCCCTCCCCCTGTCGGTGTGGGGATGTGATCTGTGGGCGCATTGGCCCCCGTGAGTGCCCTCTGTTTGGCACCGTGTGCTCTCCGGACAACCCGGTGGGGCCGTGCATGGTGTCCGGGGAGGGAGCCTGTGCCGCCGCCTATCTCTATGGAAGGGAATGACCCGCGATGGAACCACAATATATCACCTTAGACCACGGCAGCGGCGGAGGCCGCACCGCCCAGCTCATTGAGGAGCTGCTCCTCCCCGCCCTGCAAAATCCCCACCTGGCCCCCCTGGGGGACGGAGCGTTGCTGGATGTAAACGGCCCCCTGGCCTTCTCCACCGACAGCTTTGTCATTGACCCCATCTTCTTCCCCGGCGGGGACATTGGCAAGCTGGCCGTGTGCGGCACCGTCAACGATCTTGCCATGTGCGGGGCGGTGCCCAAATATCTGAGCCTGGGCATGATCTTGGAAGAGGGCTTCCCGGTGGCGGATTTGAAGCGCATCATTACCTCTCTGGCCCACACCTCCGCCTCCTGTGGGGTACAGGTGGTCACCGGGGACACCAAAGTGGTGGAGCGAGGCCACGGCCACGGGATTTACCTGAACACCTCCGGCATTGGGGAAGTGAAATGGCCGGGGCTGTCCCCCCAGGCCATCCGGGAGGGAGATCAAATTCTTATAAGCGGCACCGTGGGCGACCACGGCACCGCCGTGATGCTGGCTCGAAGCGGGATGCTCCAGGGGGACGAGCTTATTTCCGACTGTATGCCTCTGAACCAGCTGGCCGCTGCGGCTCTCTCTGCGGGCGGCGTGCGGGTGCTGCGAGACCCCACCCGGGGCGGCGTGGCTACAGTGCTCAATGAGTTTGTGGAGGGCACGGACCTGTGCGCCCAGGTGCAGGAGGACGCGGTGCCGGTGCGGCCCCAGGTGGAGACCGCCTGTGCCCTTCTGGGTCTGGACCCCCTGTACTGCGCCAACGAGGGCAAGCTGTTGGCGGTAGTGGACCCCGAGACTGCTCCGGCGGTGCTGGAGGCCCTACACCGCACTCCCGGCGGCGAGAACGCCGCCATCATCGGCTCCATCACCACTCAGTTCCCAGGCCGGGCGGTGCTGAAAACCGCCTTTGGAGCCCACCGTGTGTTATCCAAGCTATCCGGCGCACAGTTGCCGAGAATCTGTTAATAAGTGAGGGGATGTCACCATGCAGACCAATGAAAAAATTCAAATCCAGCCCGAGGAAATCGTACCCACCGCAGAGAAGATGCGCCAGGCGGGGCGGCTTCTCATCATGATTCACGGACACATCGAAAACGACGGCACCCCCGTGGTCACCTACGACTACGACGACGGCCCCAATGTTTTGAGCTACGAGGTGCGGGGCCACGCCACCGTGCCCACCATCTCCCACATCTACGACGCCGCCGCTCAGTGGGCGGAGCGAGACGTGGCGGAGCTGGTCCCCATCACCTTTGAGGGTCTGGATTGCAGCCAGCGGCTGTTTATGCCGGACAACCTGCTCAGCGGGGACGGGCAGATCACCGTCACCCCCATTGACGTGCTGCGCAAAGAAAATCATCTGGAATAACTCTTACAAGCAATAAAAAAGGTTCCATCCGAGAGGATGGAACCTTTTTTATGTATTAGAGATTAGCCCACGTACCCGGCGAACAGGTACTTGCCCAGCACGTCGATGCCCACCGCAGAGAAGAAGCCGAAGGTGTTCAGGCCGGCCATGACCACGAACCACAGGATGAACATGGGGAAGGTCTTCTTGACCACCATCAGGGGGAGTCACTTTATGGGTTGTCTCTCTCTTCATTTCTCTTTCTCTCTCCTTAGCAGGTTGCGCCGCCCTTAACGGTCTTGTTCAGGATGGCTTCCTTGTTGATGGCCTGGTTGAGCAGCTTATCCTCCACATACTCCATACCCAGACGATCAATGGTATCGGCAAAACGCTCGCCGGTGATGCCCTCGTCACGGAAGAACAGGATGGCGCGCTCCACCACGTCCAGAACCTCTTCCTCGCTGGTGAAGATCTTGCTCAGGGGGTGGCCATGGGCAACCTTCTTGCCCCAGCGGCCGCCCACGTAGACCTTGTAGCCCTCGGTGTACTCCTCCAGAGCGCCGAAGGGACACTTGCCCTTGCAGCGGCCGCAGTTGTTACACTCGTTGGGATCGATGATCACCTTGCCGTCCACAACCTTGGCCACCTTGATGGGGCAGGCGTTCTCCACCTGGCACACCTTGCAGCCACGGCACTTGGACAGGTCCACCATGGGAACACGCTGACCCACGATGCCCAGGTCGTTCAGGTCAGGCTTGACGCAGTTGTTGGGACAGCCGCCCACGGCGATCTTGAACTTGTGGGGCAGGGTCACGGTGTGGTAGCCCAGGTAGAACCGCTCGTGAATCTTGTCGCTGAGCGAGAAGGAGTCCAGCAGGCCGTACTGGCAGGTGGTACCCTTACAGGCCACCACAGGACGCACCAGAGAGCCGGTACCGCCGGTGAGCAGGCCGCGCTCGTTGACAAAGTCGATGAGGGGCTGAATGTTCTCGTACTTCACGCCCTGAATCTCCAGGGTCAGACGGGTGGTCATGGTCACCTCGCCGCTGCCGAACTTCTCGGCGGCCTCGATGACGGTGCGGTGCTCGTCGGCGGTGATCTTACCGTTGCGGGTGATGATACGCACGTTGAACACGTCGGGATAGCGCTTATCCTGGAGACAGCCCAGGCCCTTCACCCGCTTGATCTCAGCGGCGCTCAGAGCGGTGCCGGGCACGGAAATCTTCACGGTGTTGATGAAGGCGCCGCCCTCCAACACGCGGGTGTTGGTGTAGCCCAGGGCCTTCAGGCGGTTCTGCAGGAAGTAGCCGCGCTTACCCTTGGCGCACACCAGCAGCAGCTTGTCGTCCAGGTTGGTGCCCTCGATGGGGCCGTTGACGGTGGACAGGTTCACCCAAGTGGCGCCGGGCAGAGTGGCGGCGGGGTGAGCGTCCAGCACGCGGTACTCCTTGGCAGCGCCAGCGGCGTACTCGGCGGGAGTGAAGGTCTCGAACGCGCCGGACATCTTGTTCTCCAGGATGTAGCAGGCCTGGACGAAGGGATGGATGGCGGTGGAGAAGGGAGGCGCATAGGCGTAGTCCAGGGTGTCGAAGTCGGCAACCTTGGCGCCCATGGCGATGCCGGTGACGGCGATGTCCACCATCTTGTCCACAGCGCCGCCGCCCAGCACCTGGATACCCAGCAGCTTGCCGGTGGTCTTGTCGGCGATGAGCTTGGTGACAAAAGAGGAGGCGTCGGCATAGTAGTGGGCCTTGTCGTCGGTGACGCAGGTCACGGTGACCACGTCATAGCCCTCAGCCTTGGCCTGAGCCTCGGTGAGGCCGGTGCGGCCAGCATTGAGGTCGTCGGCCAGACGGACCACGCCGGTGCCCATGCAGCCCAGGTAGGGGGCGTCGGTGCCGGTGAGGTTCTTGGCCAGGCACCGGCCGGTGATGTTGGCGGTGGAGCCCATGGCGGACCACTGGCCCTTGCCGGTGATGCGGTTGTGCACCATGGCGCAGTCGCCCACGGCGTACACATCATTGAGGTTGGTGCGCTGGTGGTCGTCCACCACGATGGTGCCCTTCACCATCTCCAGGCCGGACTCAGCCAGGAAACCGGTGGCGGGACGGATGCCGATGGCCAGCACCACCACGTCGGCGGGCAGCACGCCGGCGCTGGTGTCCACGCCAGTGGCCTTCTCGGTGCCCACAATGCCCTTGAGGGCGGTGCCAGTGCGCACACGCATGCCCTTAGCCTGGAGCTTGCGGCGGACGTAGTCGGCCACCTCAGCGTCAAAGATGTTGGGCATCAGCTGGTCGGCCATGTCCACCACAGTGACGTTCAGGCCCTTGGCCATGAGGTTCTCGGCGATCTCCAGGCCGATGAAGCCGCCGCCCACCACCACGGCGTTGCGGCAGTGGTTGTCGTCCACGTAAGCACGCAGACCGATGGCATCGTCGGGGGTACGCATGGTGTACACGCCCTTCCGGTTCACGCCCTCCACGGGGGGCACAAAGGGCTCAGCGCCCACGGCCACCACCAGCTTGTCATAGCTGACGGTGTTGGCCTCACCGCTCACCACGTTGCGCACGGTCACGGTCTTGGCGTTGGCGTCCACGGAGGTGGCCTCCATACCGGTGACCACGTCCACCCCGGTCAGGCCCTTGTACTTTGCGGGGGTGTTGACGATCAGCTCGTCCCGGGTCTCAATGCTGCCGCCCACATAGTAGGGCAGGCCGCACCCGGCGTAGGAAATGTCCTGGCTCTTGGTGTAGATGGTGACGTTGGCGTCCCGGTTCTCACGCTTGAGCTTGGCGGCGGTCTTGGTGCCTGCGGCAACGCCGCCGATGACGATCACGTTCATATCTCCCTCTCCTTTGTTCATTTTTTCGCAGAATTAAGCGTGTTGATTATACCATACCTTCGATGATATAATTGATTCGACTTAATGATACAACGATTCAAATTCTGAATCACCCACTTTACCTATGAAAGAACTGGGGTATATCTATGCTGGATTATCGAATGGAAACCTTCCTCATCCTGTGTGAGGAGATGAATTACCGCAAAACCGCCCAAATTCTGCATCTTTCTCAGCCTGCCGTCACCCATCACATTCAATTTCTGGAGCATGAGTACGGGTGCAGCCTGTTTACCTACGCCGGGCGGCAGCTGATTCAGACCCCACAGGGGCGGGCGTTGGAGGAATATGCCCGCTCGGTGAAGCACAACGACCTGGAAGTACGGCGCAAACTCTCCAATCAGCACGTACTGGAGCTGAAGGTGGGGGCCACCAAGACCATCGGGGACTACGTCATCAACCACCTGGTCAACCGCTTCCTCACCAGCCAGGACCACGCCCTCACCTTCATTGTGGACAACACCGAGCACCTGCTGCAAATGCTGGACGACGGCCAGCTGGACTTTGCAGTGGTGGAGGGGTACTTCAGCAAGACCCACTTTGAATGGCAGCTGTTCCGCCAGGAGCCCTTTGTGGGCATCTGCCACAAAAACCACCCCTTCTGTGGCCGCAAGGTGGGCCTGCCTGAGCTGCTCACCGCCACCATCATCCACCGGGAGGCGGGCTCCGGCACCCGGGCCATTCTGGAACAGAAGCTCAAGGGCTACAACGAGTCTCTGGAGCGGTTTGACCGCCACATCTGCATCAGCTCCTTTAAGCTGATTTTGGATGCAGTGAAGCAAAACCTGGGGGTCAGCTTCGTCTATGAGGCTTTGGCGGACAGCGACCCCCAGCTGGGCAAGTTCTGGATGGAGGGAGACCCCATTATCCGGGAATTTAACATTGTATACTTAAAAAATACCGACCCACAGGAGAAAATCCGGCTCTTTCTCCAGGGGTAAACCCAAGAGCTGTCGCAGATGCGGCAGCTCTTACTTTCATATTGACTTTAACTTTATTGAAGTATATAATCAACATTGTTAAAGAAAGGAGGGTATGCCTCGTGGCTTTGGACATCATGCCCGAGTGGATGGCCAATCTGGAGGAGGAAGACCTGGTGTTTATCAAAAAGTTTCTCCTCTCCTCCGGGTCTTTGAAGGAGATGGCCCGTCAATATGGGGTGACCTACCCCACGGTTCGGCTGCGTCTGGACCGACTGATTCAGAAAATTCAACTCAGCGACCAAGTGGAGGGCGAGCCGTACATCGCCCTCATCAAGCGGCTGGCCCTCCAGGATAAGCTGGACTTTGACACTGCCAAGCTGCTCATCACCCAGTACAAAAAACAACAAGGAGGACCATGATATGTTCAATCCCATAAACGCCCTCATCACCCTTGCCCTGCTGGTGGGCATCGTTCTTCTGCAAATCTTTCTCTCCCGCCGGGAGAGCCGCTGGCCGGGGCTGGTGTTGCCCAGCCTCACCTTTCTCTTTAGTCTGTGCGTCACCTTTGGGGCCGCCCTATATGCCTATGTGCCCACGGAGCATCAGAGCTTTGGTGACATTCTCGTCCCCACCCTCCTGCTGTTTTTGATGTACAACATTCCCACCTTGGTGCTGTTGGGCATCTACTTTGCCTGTCGGGAGAAGTACAGCCGGAAAAAACAGCTGGACAAGATGAACATTCAAGACTTGGATGGTTGACGGCCCCCGCAGAATGGGATACACTGGACTTGAATCTGAGGGGCAACCGCCCCCACCCAGGAAAGGAGTGTCTCCCCATGAGAAAGCAATGGTTGATGGGCCTGGCCCTGAGTTTGGTTTTGCTGGCTGGCTGTTCTGCCTCCAACGTGGTCAAGACCTATGAGAGCGGCCAGGACAGTGTGATGGTCACCTATCAGGAGCTGAAAGACGGCACCTGGAAGTGTGAGGACACCGTGTACCAGTACCGTCTGGAGCTCACCGGGACCCTCCCAAATGCCCAAGCAGATTCCCACTATGTCGTGCTGAGCCAGCGGGAGGACGTCACCTTCGAGGAGGTCTCTCAGGCACTGCTGAGCAGCATTGCCCCCTTTGACCCAGTGGACTATGTCCTGGTGGAAATGGATTGAGTGGCTGGTTTCGCTGTATCAATAAAGCCCCCGCCCTTGGAATGGCACCCTGCTATCCCAAGGGCGGGGCTTTTTCTTGGCTGGACAAAGGCACAACGAGCATGTAAACTAGGGGTTGCAACCAAAACTTGCCTGAATGCAACCCCGATGTGGTTTCATCTTGCTTCAATATCAGATAGATTTGAGGTGTCAACATGGTACTGTCAGAAAAATTAGCGGCGCTGCGGAAAGAGCACGGATATTCCCAGTTGAATGTGGCAGAGCGTCTCAACGTGTCCCGCCAGGCCATCTCCCGGTGGGAGGTGGGTAGCTCTGTCCCCTCCACAGAGAACCTGCTGGAGCTCAGCCGGCTGTATGGGGTATCCCTGGATGAATTGGTGGGGCACGATATAGAAGGAAAAACGCCATCTTCTCCTGAAAGTCAGCCCGAGCCTCCAAAGGCTGTTCCCAAGAAGCAAAGAATAGGTATTACTGTTTTATTCAGGAAACGAATTTCCATTGTAGCCGCTATCGTGTTCCTGGTATTTGTATTCTTGCTATCTACTTGTCTGTGGCGTATGAACCGTTCTCAAAATGAAAATCTTGTAGACATAGATCACCTTCAACAAGAAGGTACTGTCGCTCCAGATGGAAACTTTGGGTTTGACTAACACACTATAATCTGAAATCACGATGGAGGAAATCATGAAACAGCTTACAAAGAAACTTCTTATTTCGTCCCTTTCTCTTGGAATGGTAGTCCTATGCTGTACTGGAGCCTTTGCCACAGTATACATCGATGCACCTTGTTCCGAGACTGTATCATATGTCCAATCTATAGAGCAACAAGCTGAGATTATCTCCGTCATAGATAGTTTTAATCTGGATAATACCCGGGCAACCAATCGTTTGGACATTACCATCGATGCAGGAAAGCTTCTCAAAGCTGACACTCCGTTTTCTCTAGAGGTTGGGGAAACGGTTTCCATGAACTTCACCTACTCACCAAGAAGCTCGTCTATTTCTGCTGGTCTAATTGATAGTAATGGGTATTTTTATAGTTTTACTGAGAATTCTGGCACCATAAATAAGACCATTCGAGTGCGTAAAACTGGGAAGTATTACTTAGCTTTTCGGAACAACTCTAACGTATCTGTTCAAATTATGGGTTTTGTCTACTACTGACAAATAGGTGCATTACGAGAAAGTAGGGATATGAAATGCAGAAATTTATTTTTTAAATTGCCATCGACAGCAAGTTGGCCTTATTTTCAGGAAATAAATCTTCAAGGCATAAACTTATTGTTCGCAAACTGATTTATAGTTAGTTGAGAGGAGGTTGTTTTATGAAAAAATTTATTACAATATTGTTATCCTTGTGTATGGTTTTATCAACATCGTTACTTTCATTTGCTAGTGAAAGTGATAATTCCGTTGTTATTTCTCAATTATCTGTTCCAGAAGCCCTTGCAGATTCATCCATCGTAGACTTTTTAAACGATACGGGCGAAATGACAGAACTGCTTGAAGCACAAAAAGAAATAAGGGCATATTTCTATCAAACTGCATCCAACTATACAAACAGTACTAATATTCTCTCCGATGTTAGTCCAAGTGACGTTCAAGAAATTTCAGAGCAGTATGCTCTTTCTCTTCCTTCCGAGACCGAAACCGGAACTATCGACAATGGTACATTGTATGTAGAAAAGAACTCACGCGGTTCAATCATCGACATATGGTATATTTATTATCCAATTACAGACAAATCGATATCAGTCAAAGCAGCCATGGTTGATGCTGACAATCCACTTGGCGTTGTTTCTGGTACCCTTATGTGCTACACTTTAAACAATACGACCTGGCAGCTTCGTAGCTCTACTGTTTTCTCTAAGTCTAATGTAACAAACGGTGTTATTTCCACATGGAATATAACAAAATGGGGTGTTAAGGAAAAGTTTGAATATTCTACCCGGGTATATGATAATGGCAGAGAACACTCCTATAACAATAAAAACAAAGAAGACAGAGTTCGATATAATTTTGATGCACAACCCTATAATAAATTTACTGCAAATGGAGGTAATCGCCATCATTTTATACCTGCAAATTCTTTACTGAGAAATGGTTTTAATACAAATACAGCCTACTGTATTCGCATGATGGTAGCCGATCACAAAAAAACCGGAAGCTGTGGTAATTCTTCATATGTCGCTACAGTAACCTCCCTTCTTCAAGCAAAAAAGTATCGTGAAGCACTTCAACACGAGGTCAATGACTTAAAATCCAAACCGGACTCGGAAGGTTACCACGGTAGCTTGCAGCAAAAATACTATAACGAAGTGGTTACCTGTTTGGTGGAGTATGAAAAACTGTTTGGTTTACGCTAATGAACAGATTATATATGAAATCTCTTAGTATAGCTTATCATCAGGGCATCGGCCCCTTAAAGCTGGGAATGTCGCCCCAGGAGATTTTGACCGCCGTGGAACAGCTTCGTGCGGAGGCCCAGCTTCCCACCTCCACCCCGGTGGACATATCCAGAGAAACAGTGGGTCCCCTCACCTGCATCCGCTACCAGGGGGATGAGTTCTTCTTTCTGGTACACTATTACCAGGACCGGGCGGTGGAGATCGGAGTAGACGGAGAACTGAGCCACCACCTTCCCATTCTCCTGCATGGACTGAAGGTATTTCAAACCCCGGCGGAAGACCTGGTAAACACCTTAAAAGCCCACAGCGCCTGTATCTATGATCTGGAGGATGAACAGCTCAGCACGGAGTACCTGTTCCCCCAGCTGGGCCTGCGCCTGTGGCGGGAGATGCCCTTTCACCCCAAGCTGCTCTCTGACCCAGCCTACTGTGAAGAGATGGCCATGGTCTTGGATGAAATGAACGCCTACCTGTATTTCCAGTTGATTTCCGTCCTAGATTGGGAGACTCTGGAGCAGGTTCAGCCACCGGGATATCTATTTCAATAGGGAAAGCCCTTCTGCTCCATGGCAGAAGGGCTTTCTTATCTATAGATCTCGATTGTACAGCTTGGCCACGAACTTCCGGCCCCCCACCATAAACAGCAGGATGGCCGCCAGGTCCACCGCCTCCAGCAGGAGGATGACGTGGCGCTCGTCCATGCCCTCGGCCAGCGTTCCGGCCAGGAGGGTGCCCGCCACGCCGCCCAGGGAGCACAGCATCTGGAAGGTGCCGTTGAACCGGGCCCGTTTCGTGTCCGGCACATAGGACTGGGTGGCGGCAATGCGGATGTTGTAGCTGGTGACCCCCAGCACCCCGGTGATGAAAAAGGCCAGGGCCATGAGAGGGATGGGGAGATACAGCTCCATGGCCGCATTCAATCCCACCACAACGTACACGCACAGGGCAATGCGGAACTTCAAGTGGGTGGGAAAATGCACCTTGTAGTGGATGAGGCCGCCGATGAGCCGCCCGATCACCGCAGCGTTGGAGACGATGGCATACAGGGTCACCGCCGCCACCGGCCACATGATATACAGATAGGCGTGGCTGCGGAAAAAGGGCAGGTGCAGGGTGCCGCCGCCGCTTCCGGCAAAGTTGCTCACGGTGAAGTACAGCGTCACCGCCAGAAGCCCCTTCTCGGAGAGAATGTAGGACATACCCTCCTTGAAGTCCACGCCGAACTGCCGCAGAGGGTTCTGACTCTGCACCGGGGCGGCCTTGTCCATGTGGGTCTCCTGGTAGCGGATGGTGCGCTCAAAGCAGGCGGCAATGAAGAAACTCACACCATCCAGGGCCAACAAGGGCAGGATGGTACCCATACGGTCATAGATGAGGGCCGCAATGGGAGAGGTCATGGCCGCCAGAGGCCAGAGCAGACTGGAGATGGAATAGGCCTTGGAGAAGTTCCCTTCCGTGATGAGGTTGGGATAGAAACTGTCATAGGCCACGGAATACACGCTGTTAATGGCGCCTGTAATGAGGCAAAAGGCCAGCAACAGCACATAGTTAAACCAACCCTGACTCATGAGCAGGAACATCAACAGGTAGAGAAAGGCGGACAGAAAGTCCAGCCGATAAATCACTTTTTTCCGGCTCATCCGGTCCAGGTACGGCCCCGCCAACAGGGGGACCACCAGCACCGGAAGCTGGAAACCGATGTTGAAAATTGCGTATAAAAGGGTGGACCCGGTATAGTCCAGCACCATGATACTCATGGCAAAGCCGGACAAGGTGCTCCCCACCATGGACACCACACTGCCCAATGTGATGATGGTGAAGTCCCGGGTCCACAACGTAGACGGGGTACTCAAAACTCTCCTCTCTCGCAGAACAATACGATTGGAAAACGCCTCAATGCGTGGTATACTGTCAGGGAATCCACCAAGGAGGGGTCCTCCCATGAAACGAAGTAAAATCCTCACTCTCTTGTGGGCGGTGCTGGCAGCCCTGGTGCTGCTCACCGGAGCCATTGCCGCCCCTATTTTGTGCCGCTCCTTCTACTATGCCCACATCGACGCGCTGGACCTCACCGAGCAGATCGGCCTGTCTGAGACCGAAATCCGCCGGGCTTATAACGAGATGATGGACTACTGTACTGGCGGCGACACCTTTTCCACCGGCATCCTCCCCCATTCTCAGGAAGGGGCCAGCCACTTTGCCGACGTGCGGGGCCTGTTTTTGCTGGACCTGGGATTGTTGGCTGGGAGTGTGGCGGCGTGTGTGGTGCTCTTCGTCCTCACCCGCCTTCTAAAACGCCGATGTGCGCCCATTCTGGGCCGTGGGCCCGGATTCTGGGCGGGGGCCGGGCTGGGGGTCAGCTTCGCCGTGATTGGCGGCCTGGCCGCCCTGGACTTTGACCGGGCCTTTGTGGTCTTTCACCACCTGTTCTTCCCCGGCAAAGACAACTGGCTCTTTGACCCCAACACCGACCCCATTATCTTCATTCTTCCCCAGGTGTTTTTCCGCAACTGTGCCCTTTTGATTTTAGGGCTGTTGCTGGTGGGATGTATCGGAATGATTGTCTGGGATTTCGTCAGGCCAAAGGCACGGGTTTAAAAACTTCCCCCACTTCCACAGCGGAAAAGCCTCCTGCGGAAATCTCGGTGATTCTAGCCCCGAAAGGCACCTCCTGGCCCTCCGGCAGCAGGGCGCGGACGGTGACGTGGTCGGTATAGTCCACATCCCCCACCACCCCGTCCAGGGCGGTGACCTCCAGCTTCACCCGCTCGAAGAAGTTATAGGGGCAGTCCACGGTGACTTCCACCCAGCGGCGCACCACCGAGATGCCCGACTCATCCAGGGCCATTTTCGAGGCCTGGGTATAGGCCCGCACCAGGCCCCCGGCCCCCAACAGAATACCGCCAAAGTAGCGAGTGACCACGCAGCAGACGTTGGTCACTCCTTCTTTTTGGAATACCCCCAGCATGGGCTGGCCCGCCGTGCCCTGGGGCTCGCCGTCGTCGGAGTAGCGCACCGCGCCGTCCTTGACGATGTAGCACCAGCAGTTGTGCCGGGCGTCGTGATATTTTTTCTTGGCCCACTCGATGCAGGCCCGGGCCTCCTCCTCGGTCTCAATGGGCCACACGTGGCCGATGAACTCCGAGCGCTTTTCCACCAGGGTGGCCTGGGCCTCCCGGGTGGGGATGAGGTATTCACTCATGTTGTTTCAGTCCTCCCAGTCCTCTTTGTGGGGCTTCCACCCCTCCACCAGAGGGCCCAGCCGTCCGATGGTCTTGGGGGTACACACCGCCACCACGTCGATGGTCTCGGTGTAGTCCACCTTCTCCACCTTGCTCTCACGATACAGGGTGTCCAGCAGTCCTCCCTGGTCGTAGGGCAGGTGGATGGTGACCCGGCGTGCCCCGGTGTCCAGGCGGCGGCCAATGGCCTCCAGCAACTGGGGCAGGCCCGCTCCCGTGCGGGCGGAGATGGACACAATGTCCTCCCCGTGGGGGAGAATCTCCGCCGGGGCCAGGTCGCACTTGTTGAAGACCTCCAGGCGGGGGGTCTCAGCAGCGCCCAGCTCCAGAATGAGCCGGTCCACCACGTCCGCCTGCTCCCGCCACAGGGGGTCGGAGGTATCAATGACGTGGAGCAGCAGGTCTGCAAAGGTCAGCTCCTCCAGGGTGGCCTTGAAGGCGTCCACCAGCTGGTGGGGCAGCTTGGAGATAAAGCCCACGGTGTCGGAGATGAGCACGGTGCAGGTGTCCGAGATCTCCAGCATCCGAGTGGTGGTGTCCAGGGTGTCAAAGAGGCGGTTGTTGGCGGGAATGTCCGCCCCCGTGAGGGCGTTGAGCAAGGTGGACTTTCCGGCGTTGGTGTAGCCCACGATGGCCACCACCGGCACTTCGTTTTTCTCCCGGCGCTCCCGCTGGGTGGCCCGCACCCGGCGCACATCCTTCAGTTCATCCTCCAGCTTGGCAATTTTCCGGTGGATGTGGCGGCGGTCGCTCTCCAGCTGGGTCTCACCAGGGCCACGGGTACCGATGGCGCCCTCCTGCCGCTCCAGGTGCTTCCACATGCCGGTCAGACGGGGCAGCAGATACTTGTACTGGGCCAGCTCCACCTGCAAGCGGCCCTCGCTGGTGCGGGCCCGCTTGGCGAAGATGTCCAGAATGAGGGCGGCCCGGTCCATCACCGTCACCCCCAGCTCCTCGGTGAGCACCCGCTGCTGAGAGGGCGAGAGGGGGTTGTCAAAGATGACAATGTCCGCCCCCAGAGTCCCCACCAGCTCCTTAATTTCGGCAGTCTTACCCTCGCCGATGAAGGTGCGGGGCTCCGGGTTGGGCCGATTTTGCAGCACGGTACCCAGACAGGTGCCCCCGGCGGTGTCCAGCAGGGCCGCCAGCTCCTCCAGGGTCTCCTCAGTGGCGTTCTCCTCCCTGGTGAGGCTGGGGGCGTTGAGCCCCACCAGGATGGCTCGGTTGATTTCTTTTACTTGTGTATCTTCGAACATAGAAACTCCTTTGAATGTTTACGCCTAGACTGTATCAAAAGCCCTCGGCAGAGTTTCCCCGCCCCCAGGCGGGGAAATCAATTGAAATCCCGTTTTTCCCGAGGACATGCGCATCGGGAAAAACACTTCTCAGCCCGCAAGTGTGAGGCTTGCCCGTCCTTTGGGCAAGCCTTGCGCGCAGTGGGCTGCAACACTCCACCATTGAACGGGCACATGGTGTCCGTTCAATGGTGTTTGACCAGGGCCTCCACAATCTCCCCGATGTACATGGTGTGGTAATCTCCCTCCGGGTACCACTTCTCCCGCACGTCCTCCGGGATATAGGAGGGATTCATGCGCTGGGCCATGCGCTTGCGGCACACCAGCACCATGTCCGCTTCTTCAAAATACGGGGCGTCCCCCGCTGCTGTGGCCACGGTGAAGCCGCACTCTGCCACCTTGTCCACATCTCTGCCGCTCTTGGACCCGCACAGGGCCAGCTGAGGACGGTACTCAGGGCCAAAGAAAGAAAGGGTGAAATACTCCTCACGGTCCACAAATTCCTTGGTGTACCGCTGAGGTCGGATATAGGCAATGGCAATGGGGCTGCCCCACAGGATGCCCAGGCCACCCCAGGAGGCGGTCATGGTGTTGCAGTCTTCCTTGTCCCCGGCGGTAATGAGCATCCACTGGTCACCAATGGCGGAAAAGACGTTAAAGTCCAACTCCTTGGGTTCCACTTTTTTCAACATGATGGTAGCCTCCTTGTATCTTTGATAGTTTCATTATATGCACCTTTGCATAAAAAGACAAGGAGACGTTGCACACTGCAACGTCTCCTTGAAAGAAACCATAAGATTAGCCCAAACCGAACTTCTTGTTGAAGCGGCTGACACGTCCGCCGGTGTCCACCATCTTCTGCTTACCGGTGTAGAAGGGGTGACACTTGGAGCAGACTTCCACCTTAATGTCCTTCTTAGTAGAACCAGTCTCGATCACGTTGCCACAGGCGCAAGTAATAGTGGTCTGCTGATAGTTGGGATGGATGCCTTCCTTCATGGAATTCACCTCTTTCTTTCGAAAATAAGTCCAGGAGCCCAATGACTCCATGTAAACGCAACATGTATCTTACCACGCTTAGGGAGAAAAAGCAAGGGCTTTTTCAAATTATTTTATTTTCCAGCTGATTTCTTCCCCCAGGCTGAAAAACCACAGGGTACAACGGCCCACGGGCAGCTCCAAAGCCTGGGACAGGGCCCGGCTGTAGGCTTCCAGCTGGGGGCGGTATTCCTGGGCTCGCTGCTCCACGGTGGCCTCGCTGACCCGGTCGGTCTTGAAGTCCAGCACCGTCACGGTGCCGTCTTCCTCCACAAACCAGCAGTCCACCACGCCCTGGAGCAGCACCTCCTCCCCCGCCTCGGCGTTGGGGTAGTAGTCGGCGGCGGGCACCAGCATGGAAAATTTAAATTCCCGCTCCATCTGGGGCGAGGCCACCAGTCGCTGGCCCAGCGGAGAGCGGAAGAAAGCCAGCACCCGCCCTGGGTCCACCGCCTCCCCCTGCTGGGGTGTGATAAACTGCATCGCCACCAGCCGGGCAATCTCCTCCTGAATCTCCTCCAGGGTATGGGTGCGGTCAAAGTTCAAATACTGCATCACCATATGCAGGGCGGTACCCTGTTGGGCGGGGGTGAGGGGCCGCTGGCCCTGGAACACCGGGCGGCGCAGGGTCACCGTGGGCTTGGCAGGGGCATATTCCACCCCGTCCTGGGCCGCCTCCGCATCTTTATCCCGCCCCTTGAGCTGGGTGGCGGTGAGCTTGGAGGGCATCTGGGCAGATACCTCATGGGGATAGCTCCAGGTGAGAGCCTCCTGCCACCCGGCGGGCAGTTCCACCCCCTGCTCTGCCTCCCCGCCCATCTCCAGGGGGCTCACCCGGGCCGCATCCTCCTGGGTGGGAGTGAGCAGCTTCACGTCCCAGCGGTACCCCTGCTGGGGGGCGCTGCACGGGCGCTGTAGGCCCAGCTCATCCCACAGGGGCTGACTGTCCTCCCGGCACAGGGCAGGCGTGAGCACCCACTCGGCCATGCAGGAGGCCCCCGCCACCTGCCGGGGGGGTGGCGGGCACTGGGCCTGGGCCGCCAGCTTGTCCAGCTTCAAATTCTTGCCGTTGACGCTGGTGAATAGAATGAGCTTGTGCTCGGCCCGGGTCATGGCCACGTACAAAAGGCGCATTTCCTCGGCGATGAGCTGCTGGCTCAAACGCAGGGTCACCCCGTCCCGGGCAATGGTGGAGTAGCGGAGCATCCGCTGCCGGTCCACCCGCTTGGGGCCCAGCCCCAAATCCGGGTGGAAGAGGATGGTGGACCGGGTGTCCTCGGTGTTGAACTGGTGCTCCAAGCCGCACAGGAACACCACCGGGAACTCCAGGCCCTTGGAGCGGTGGATGGACAGAATGCGCACGCCCCCCACGCTCTCCCCCTCCACGGGGACAGGCAGGCCGTTTTCCGCCAGGCGGGTGAGGTGGATGAGAAAGGCCATGAGGCCCTTGTGCCCGCCCGACTCAAACCGCCTGGCCTCCTCGTACAGGGCCATGAGGTTGGCCCTACGGGCCCCGCCCTGGGGCATGGCGGCAAAGATGGCGGGCAGGTCGGTGCGCTGGTAGATGTACCACAGCAGCTTGTGGCTGCTCTCCTCGGCGGCCAGAGCCCGCAGTTCCCCCAAGAGGGCCAGGAAGGCCACGCAGTCCGCCTCCTCCCGCTGGGCCCCCGCCTCCACCGCCTCATACACGCAGCCAGAGCACCCGGCCCGCAGCTGGGCCAGACGGTCCGGGGAGAAGGCGAACACCGGGGAGCGGAGGACGGACAGCAGGGGCACGTCCTGCCGGGGGTTGTCCACCACCTGCAACAGGGAGATGGCCACCGAAATCTCAGTGGTGCCGAAGAACTCCCTTCCCCCTTCTGCGCTCCAAGGGATGCCCGCCTCGTCCAGGGCGGCGGCATACCACCGCAAGGTGGAGCCGGGGGAGCGGAGCAAAATCACCATGTCGTCGGGGCGCAGGGGGCGGTCCCCGATGGGAAGCCCCGAGGCCAGCAGCTCCTTCATCCGCCGGGCCACCAGCCGGGCCTGCACCAGGTCCTTGTTCACCTTGTCCTCCTGGTCGGGCAGCTGGGACAAGTCCACACAGCAAAGCTCGGTGGCATACTGGGGGTCGGGCTGCAAATCCTGCCGCCCGTGGCGCAGGGCCTGGTTCTCATCGTAGTCCAGCTCCCCCACGGATTGGGTCATGACGTTGCGGAAGACAAAGTTGGTAGCGTCCAGCACCTCCGGACGAGAACGGAAGTTGGCGGACAGGGGGATGGTGCGCCCCTGCCCCGGCTCTGCGGTCTCCCAGGGGGCAAAGCGGCGGTACTTGTCCAGGAAGATGGTGGGGTCTGCCAGGCGAAAGCGATATATGGACTGCTTCACATCCCCCACCAAAAACAGGTTGTCCCCCTGGGACAGGGCATCAAAGATGGCGTTTTGCACCCCGTTGGTGTCCTGGTACTCGTCCACCATGATCTCCACATACCGCTTGCGCCACTCCAGAGCCAGGGGCGAGGGGTTCCCCTCCCCGTCGGTGAGGAGGGCGGCGGTGAGGTGCTCCCCGTCGGCAAAGTCGATGAGGCGGTGTCGGCCCTTGAGGGCCACAAAGGCCCGGTCAAACTCCGCCACCACGTCCAACAGGGCGGTCATGGCGGGGGCAATGGCCCGCAGGTCCTCCATGGCCTCCGCTCCGGTGACCTGGAAGCGTTGTTTCAGCTTCTCCAGCTGCTTTTTGCAGGCCTCCCGCAATCCCTTGGCCCGCTCCTTTAGAGCATCGTCGCAGTCCCCCCGCTTGGCCTTGGGGCGCTCAAAGGCCACTTGCTGCAGGGCCTGGGCCAGCTCGTCCCAGCCCTGGGTCTCTTGCACCCGCTCCAGGCCGTAAATGGTGGTACCCAAGGTGCCCCCATAATTGTTCCACAAGACCGGGTCGTCCTCCAGCTCCTGCAATACCCCTTGCAGGGTGTGGGCCCAGTATTGGGCCAGCTCCCGGGCATCGGAGAGGAGCAGCTTGCCCCAGGGGGTGTCCTCCGGGGCGGTCTCCCCGGTCAAATCAAAGTCCGCCTTGCGCTCCATGAGCCAGTCCAGGGGACTGGCCTGGCTCTGGACCTTGGCGTGGATGTCCAGAATCACCGACTCCAGGGTCTGGTCGTCCCGGTCCCCGGCCATGCTGTCGGCCAGGGCCTGGAAGCCTGGGTCGCTTGCAATGTTGGCGTACCGCCCCTCCAGCACCTGCTCCAGGGCCTCCCTCCGCAGCTCCTCTCCGGTGCCCTGGTCGCACAGGCGGAAGTCCGGGTCCAGCCCGGCCAGGTGGCCCCACTGGCGCAAAAAATCCAGACAGAAGGCGTCAATGGTGCAGATCTGGGCCTGATACACCAGCGTGGCGTTTCGGCGCAGATGGCGGTCGTTGGGTCTTTGGGCCAGCCGGGCGTGGATGGCGGCGGCGATGCGGTCCCGCAGCTCCGCGGCGGCGGCATTGGTGAAGGTGATGACTAGGAAGCGGTCCACATCTTCCCCCTGCTCGATGCGCTGCATCAGACGCTCCACCAACACCCGGGTCTTGCCGGAACCGGCGGCCGCAGACACCAGCAGGTCGCCCCCCCGATTATCCACCACCGCCTGCTGCTGGCGGGTGAGTTCAATTGCCATGGTCTCCACCTCCCATTCGGTCCTTCATCCAATTCCAAAATTCCACCGCCCGCTTGCTCCGTCTCCGGCGCAGGGTGTCCCCCAGGCACTCCTCAAAGTGGCAGGCGGAGCGGAACTCACACCACTGACAGGCGTTGTGCTGGGCGTCCCGCCAATAGGGGTCGGCGTCAATGTTGCCCACCGCCACCTGGCTGGCAGCCTGGCGCAGCACCTGGGTGACATACTCGTCCAGCTCCCGCATCTGCTCTTCGTTCACCAGGCAGTCCCGGTTGCGGGAATTGATGGGCAGATAGCGGTATTTGCCGTCTGGAGCCTCCTCCATGGCGTCAATCACCGCCGGGTCATCCAGCACCAGCCCCTGGCGGCGCAGCTGTTTCTCCTGCTCCTGGGCCACCGCTTGAGGGTCGGTGTTGCGGCTGCCATCCACCAGGGCAGTGCGGGCAGGCACATACAGCACCCCGGCGGGGATAAGGGTCTGGTCTCCAAACAGTGCCTCACCGTTGCGGCTGAGGGCGAAGAGGTAGAGGAGCATCTGCAGCCCCCGCCCGTCCTCCACCTCCGCAAAGTCGAAGGCCTTCTTGCCGGTCTTATAGTCCACCACCCGCAGGTAGCGCTTTCCTTCGTGCTCCCAGCTGTCCACCCGGTCCACAAAGCCGGACAGACGCAGGGTAATGCCGTCCTGCTCCACCTCCACCGGGGGCAGCTGCTCCCCTTTGCCGAAGCCCAGCTCCAGCCACACGGGGACGAACTGGGAGGCGGACAGCTCCCCGGCCACGCTGTCCACCACGGTGAGCACCGACTGTTTCATGCGGTCGAAGAGCCAGCGGAACCGGGCGGTCTCGTCCTCCAGGCCCTGGAGCACCTCGGTTTCATAGCGGTCCGCCGCCTCCTTGGCCAGAGCCCGGCACTGCTCCGGGGCGGGGTGCTGGCCCAGCACCTCCTCCAGCACCGCATGGACAAAGGTACCGTAGTCGGAGGGGGCGAACTTGGCCCGCTTCCTTGGCTGGGCCTTGAGGCCAAACCGAAGGAAGTGGCAGAAGTGACAGGACTGGTACAAATCCAGCCGGGTGGCGGACATGGGCACCGCCTTGCCGTACAAGGTGCGCACCCCCTGGGGGGACAGGCGGCCGCGCCGCCACTGTCCCGCCTCCTGGAGCCGCTGCACCCGGTCCCGCATGTCGGGCAGCTGGGACAACACCGTCCGCACCTGCCCCACTCGCCCCGCCGCCTCTAAGGCGGGGCCGGGGGCGGCCAGACGACAGGCCACGTCGGCGGGGTCGCCGTGGCGGGCGGTGGGGAACAGCTGCGTGAGACGCTCATAGAGGAAGCTTGCCCCCCGCTCCTGCCCCGCCCCGTCCTGCTGGGCGTAGCTGACGTACAGCCCCCCAGTGGGCCGGGCACAGGTCTCGTATACAATAGTCAATTCTCGGCGCAGCTGCTCCTCCTGCCGGGAGGCCAGCTCCACCTCCAAGGCCGCCAGAGCCTCCCGGTCCTGGTCGGAGAAGAGTCCGGCGGCGGGGGCACAGCTGGGGATGGCGGTGGAGTCCGCCCCCAGGAAGAACAGGTATTTGCACTCCTTGTGGGCCATGCGGGGGGCCTCGCCGACCGTGACCCGGTCCAGGGACACGGGGATGGCTCCCACGTCGTACTGGCTGAGCACCAGGGCGAAGAGGCGGGCAAACTCCTCCATCTCCAGCTGGGTATCCCCCAGCAGCAGGGCGCACTGCTCCAGGCCCCCCACCACAATGTCCCACAGCTGGCGGTACTGGGCGGCAGTGTTCAGGTCACCCCGGCGCTCCAGGCTGGCCGCCCGCTCCTCCAGGCGTTTTGGCAGGTCGATGTCCTCCAACAGCTGATAGAGGGCCTGGGCACGCCCGGCCCCGGTCTGGTCGGGACACTTGCGCATCCGCTCCAGAGGGGCGATGACCTGGCGGCGCAGGGCGTCCAGGCGCTGGACCAGGGCGGTGTCCTCCTCCGAGAAGGTGAGGCCGTACCCCTGGGGGTGCATGTTCCAGGGCTTTTTCCGGGTCCACAGGCTTCCCTTGATGTTCCAGGTGAGGACGTAGTTCTCCAGCGTGTCCCGCTGGTCCTGGGTCAGGGGAGTGAGGTCGGTTTTCAGGTAGCGGAACAGCTCCTCATAGGGGTAGTCCTGGGCAGCGGCCGCCAAGGCGGAGGTGACCAGGGCCAGCACTGGGTGGCGCAGCACGTCCTCCATGGCGCTGAGGTAGACGGGGATGCCGTACTGGGCAAAGACGCTCTCTACCAGCTCCCCGTACCCCTCCAGCCGCCGGGGACACACCACAATGTCCCGGCACCGCACGTCTCCCCTGTGCAGCAACGCCACGATCTCACTGGCGGCCCACTCCACCTCCTGCCGGGGGGTGGCGGCCTGGGCCAGGGTCACGGGGCATTCCACTGTCCAGAGATCAGGCAGGGGCCCGTACAGATGCCCCTCCATCCAGGAGAGGGCCGGGTGGCTGGGCTGGGGGCGGTGGAGGGTCTGCTCCTCCACCCCTGTCCCGCCCCGGCGGGCCAGACGCTTGAGCCGGGAAGCCGCCCGCAGGGCGGGTTCAAAGATGCCCTCCGGGTCGTTGTCTGGGTCGCACACCAGGGCCACGGTGACATGGGCCTGGTTTATGAGCTGCTCCAGCACCTGCTCCTCCTGGGGGGTGAAGTCGGTAAAGCCGAATACGGCGATTTCTTTGCCCTGGGCCCAGCCCGTCTCGGTGAGCTGCTGGGCCAGCACGTCCAGGCGGTTGCGGGGGTCGGCGGCTCCCTGGGCGGCCAGGGCCTCATAGGCGGCGTAGAGTAGGCCAATGTCTCGCCACTTGTCCCCCTGCTGGCCCCCCAGCTCCTCCCCGGCCTCCAAGAGCTGCTGAGGCTGCACACAGCAGCTCTTGCACTCGTCGATGGTGGCCAGCACGTGGGTGAGGAAGGCGGGCTTGCGGGAGGGGGAACGGTAGATACGCAGCTGAGGGGCGCACTGGCGCAGGGCGGCGTACATCAGCAGCATCCGCCCGCCTCCGTCCAGCACCGGGGCGGCGCCGCCCCCGGCCACCTCCCGCAGCCGTCCGGCCAAACGGGTGAAGGAGAGCACCTCACAGGTGCGGGAGGCCCCGTTGCCCAGCACCTGGCACATGGCCCGCTCGCTCTCGTGGGAGTACTGCTCGGGCACCAGCAGCAGCCGGCGCTGGGCCGGGGACGCCCCCAGCCGCTCCAGCAATTCTCTTCGTATTTCCTGCCCCGCCCGGGCATACAATAGGGTGAGCATGGCGCACCCTCCTCTCGTGGGTTGATGGGTTTCATTCTACCGGATTTGTAGCGGGAAAGCAATCCGTGAAACCTTACGGCATCTCCCAGCTGATGCAGTTGAGGACACCGCCTTGTTTTGCAATTTCATTGATACACACCGGTACCACGGGCTTGGAAAAGATATCTTGTGCCTGTGCCACCGCTTCCTCGTCCATGGCAACGTCGAACACAGGTAGAAAGATGCAAGTGTCCGTCTCCAGAAAATTGAGATAGCACCCCACGGCGCTGTCTTTGGGAGAGGCGAAGTAGGGAAAGTCAATGACCTCTATGTGGTAGGTGCGCAACGCCCGCTTGATGCGCTGCTCCAGGCCATATTTGGAGGGAACACGATTACCCACCACGGTGTTCTCATCCACAAACCGAACCATTCCGTCCGCATGACCGGTCATATCACTGGGTAGGGATGGAATCAAAATCACCTGGGCCATCAGCTGCTCCTCTAGCGCCTTCACCAGCTCTTGGGGCGCATATGCAGGATTTTCTCCCAGCACCCGATCGCTGATGACCACCTGTTCCCTGGATGGGGAGAACACCACATTTCCGCCGTCCAGGTTGATGGAGGAATACGTCGCAGCCAAAGAAAGCTGGGGGGCAATGTCCTTCTCGTAGTCTGTTTTCAGCTCGGGAGTGTCTTGGAGATACCCCGGGTCATAGCGAAAGGAGACAAAGGTGCCATCTCGAATTTGGACTGGCATGAAATCTCGCAGCCAGATGTCCTTGGTCCCGGTCAAAAACCGATATGGAATCTGTTGAGATGCAAGTGCGGCGGACAATCTGTCCGCCGCAGCTTGATAAATGGGGGTTGTTTGGAGCAAAGAAGAAAGGTAGAGCATCCGGTTTTTCCCCCCTCCCCCTCACTTGAAGATAAACCGCTTTGCCTCGAAGCGCAGGGGCTTGTCGTCGGGGATGTTCTTTCGTTTCGTCGGCTCCTTCAACTCCGCCTGGGTGCCATCGTCCTCGATCCAGATTTCGGCGTCATCTTTCAGCATATCCATGCCATCGGCACTGTTGGGAATATACAGCCCATCCACCACATTTCGAGGGCCATCATAGGGATCGGCGTTGCAAATCAAAACCCCTTCGGATACATCAACCTTATTGGCTACCACATCCATACGTTTCCTCTCATTTCCTTTTTTGGTAAACAGGTGCAGATGCCCACCTTCCAACGCCTGGGAGGTCTTGTTCTTTTCCCGATTCCCGTCTGTGAATTTGTCCTTTTCTGGATAGGCCTCTGCGATCCGAATCCGAGCCTTAATCACAAAGGGTCCTTCGTCCTTGTTGTCTTTATCGACAACATGGCACAGATTCTTACCGATCAGCTTTTGGGCCAACTCTTCTGCGGGACATTTGAAGAAATCTCGATCCTTCTCCTTCATCTTTTTGTCAAAGTCCTTCTGCGTCATCCACTCCGGTTTGCTCATGTTATGGTCACTCCTTTTTCGTTTATCTCATTGTCTTCAACGCATTCCTTGCGTGTTGAAACCAACGGTTTTCCGGCTCCACTTGGAGGACAAATCCCACCTGACCCAGCAGGTGATTCCGATATCTCTCCACATCTGGCGTATCACCTGTGAAGAACCCCCCTCTTTGGGTGTGCCTCAGACTGTCCGCCAAACCAAACTTTTGGGCGTAATACAGCTCCTGGCGAAGTCGACGTTTGTATACCCTGGACACCGACACGGTTTCATTGACGGTAAGTCCGGTGACACACTGCCGGGAAGCTCGGGTGACAAAACAGGTTTTGTCCTCGTGGAGGGAAAACCCCATATGCTCCAACATGATTTGTACCTTCTGGTAGACCATGTACAGGGGACGGTCTGCGGAAAAGGTCATGTCATCGCAATAACGGGTATAGGCAATGGCATGCTTCTGGCACCAATCTCCCAGGTATACATCAAAGGATTTCATCACCAAATTGGAAAGGGCCGGAGATGTGGGTGCGCCTTGGGGCAAAGCTCCCTGCCAACAACACAGACGTGTGAGCAACACCCCCACCTGCTTAGGAAAATAGGGGCTGCAAAAGGCACTGCGGTACACCTGCGCAAATTGGATACTGCCAAAAAAGTCGGTGATATCCAACTTTAATAGGTACTTTTTCCCCACATGAGGTGCCGCATTGTCCACCAGAGTTCTCCGGCGGATGTACGCCGTGGCATGCGGGGAGGGCAAAAAATGCATCAGGATGTTTCGTTGAATTTGACGCTGCACCGCCTTCAATGCTCCATCCGGAACATGGAGCACTCGCATTTTTCCGTTCTTTTGGACTATTTTCACCTGGTCATAATGCTCATCCACTTGCTTTACTAGATCGAACAGCCGTTTGCGGTTCATCTGTAAGAACGCAGCCAGCTGGTGAGTGTCATAGAGAAATGGTAGGCCACGGTGTTCGGCTTGGAACGCCAGCACCATTTGAGTGGCTGTGTGCTCCCCAAACTTAGCAACAAACGGTCTATCCCATTCATGAAAATAAATGGTGCCATTCTCTCGGATATACATACATTTCCCCACCACTCACAAACCATGATTCCTTGCGGTACCAAAATACTTGAATATCCATTCAAGCCACCGACTTTGCCCAGTCAAAGTCGAACACTGCATCGAAACCCCAGACGGCGATTCGCCGCCCCTTGAACCTTTCGTTCCCTGTACTCTACCGCAAAGCATCCTGCTTGTAGGTTTATTCTACCACTGCCCCCCCAAACCCAGCAACATAAAGTTAATCCCAGACCCGCAGAAGAAGGGCGGGACCGCTGTCGCGGGTCTCCCGGTCTCCCACCAAAATGCGATACTCCTGATAGGGCAGTACCTGCACCACCTCCACCGCCTCCCGTTTTCTCAACTCTTCCACCAGCTCCTGAGTGGATACCTTGGATAAATCCATGTAGCTCATTCCCTTCTTTTCATTTACCAGCCCAATCGCCGTTTTCTCCACTTGATGAGTATCTTTGCATATTTGCGGTGCCATTTTGCCGCCTCTTTGTACTCTTTTCTCTCTTCCATGCACGTCGCATAATGAGAGATTCCCGCTTCACAACCCTGTTGAGCGGATTTCCAGAGCCAGTACACCGCCTGTTCCATGTCCGGCTCCACTCCTTGTCCATACCGATACCGATGTCCAAGTCGATTCTGGGCCTCCGCATCCCCATTCTCAGCCTCCTCTAGATCTCTCTGAAAGGAATCCTCCCATGGACTACCTTGGGCCTCCAGCACTTCGTCCACGCTCTGGGCATATGCCTCATATTCCATATATCGCTGTACCATAGCGTCCTCAATGCGGTCCATGGGCGCCGGATGTTCCATTAAATCGTCGGATACACCTCGCTGGGCTGCTTTGTACCATCGGACGGCCTGACGATAGTTCTTTCTCGTCCCTTTCCCATCCTCGTAGCATTTTCCTAGGAAAAAGCAGGCATCTGTAAATCCCTGAGCGGCTGACTTTTTGTACCACTCAAACGCCTTCTTCTCTGCCTCCACATCGGAGGAAGCCGCATACAACGTGGCCAACCGATACTGCGCCCTGGGGTCATTCTTTCGGTTGGCATCCTGCCACAACTCCACCCAATCTTGAACCTGCTGAGAAATCTCCACATCCATGACATACCACTCCTATTCCAACGTGTGCTGGTTTAAGCTTACGAACAGAATACCTCATACCGTGGGGCATTTTCTCCCCACCCATCTCCTTGTCAAACCTGGCATATGCGCTATAATAAACTCATATACCTTGAGAGGTGGGGCTACCATGTACTCCAAGCAGCCGAAAAAAATGCTGATTCTCAATATTCTGGACATTCTCAAGCGATACACCGATGAAGAGCATCGACTCAGCCAAAAGCAGATTGCCGATATCCTGGAACGGGAATATTCCATGCGTGCCGATCGAAAATCCATTCGGCGCAATCTGCTCAACCTGATGGACTGCGGCTATGACATCGAGTACACCGAAACCGTCCGCATGGTTCCGGTCACCAATCCCAGCACCGGGCAAACCACCCAGGAAGAGAGCTATCTCTGGTCCGATTTCTACCTAAAACGGGACTTTACCGCCGGAGAACTCCGGCTGCTCATTGACAGCCTCCTGTTTTTCGGCCACATTCCACACAACCAGTGCAAAGACCTGATTGGCAAGCTGGAAGGGTTGTCCAACGTCTACTTTCGCTCCCGGGTCAAGCATATTGCCCGGATGCCCCAGGATGTTGGACATAACAAGCAGCTGTTCTACACCATTGAGCTCTTGGATGAGGCCATCAGCAAGCACCGAAAGGTCTCCTTCCAGTATACCGAATATGGAACGGATAAAAAAGTACACGTGCGCAAACGTCCCGATGGGTCAGCTCGGGAATATGTCATCAGCCCCTATCAAATGGCCGCCAGAGAGGGCAAGTACTACCTCATATGCAATCATGACAAATACGATGACATCTCCAACTACCGTCTGGATCGTATTCTAAACCTGCGCATTCTGGATGAGGCAGCAAAGCCGTTTTCTCAACTAAAATGGGCCAATGGTGATTCTCTGGATTTGGCCACCTACATGAGACAACACCCCTACATGTATTCCAGTGAAAACATTCATGCAAGTCTGCGTATTTCCAAATTCATGGTCAGCGATGTGATCGACCTGTTCGGCCACCAGGTGGATTTTCACGATGAGACAGACTCCCATGTCACAATGACCGTTTATGCCAACGAAATGGCCATTGAACACTTTGCCAAAACCTATTCCCCAGATGTAACCGTCTTAAAGCCCCTCCCCCTTGCACAGCGTGTGGTGGAAAGTCTGGAACAAGCCCTATCCAACTACCACGCCATTCCCTCCTTCGATTGATCACTATAACGAAGAAAACCACCCATCCGAGCAAGGTCAGATGGGTGGTTTTGGTTGTTGTACGCATCTCAGGACAAGGGCGTCAGCAGTAAATTGAGGTCCACATTCCCCTCAATCCCCGCCACGCTGCCCTGGTGGCTGTACTGCCACATGGTAAACTGATAGGGAAAGGTGGGGGTGCTCTGGTACTGGGCCAGCCACAGCTGGTACTCAGTGAGCTGGGTCAGGTCGATGCGGTCCATGAGCCACGTGACATTGCCGTAGATCATAGGCTGATAGCCCGCCTGGGCAATGGTTTGGCAAAACGCCTGGGTGATTTCCGTGGCAGTCTCCACGCTCAGATCGTCGGTGCGGGCCTCGTCGTGGGCCACCTGCTCCAGGTCAAATACCACTGGGTAGGTGATGGAATCCCCCTCCAGGGCGTCCAGCACATACTCCGCCTCCTCCACCGCTTCCTCTACGGTGACAGCCTGGGAGAAGAAGTATACCCCCACGTCCAGTCCCGCCTGGGTGGCTCCCTGGATGTTTTGCTGGAACTTGTCATCCAGCACCAAGTTGCCCGTCTCCCCGTAGCCCCGGAAGCCCAGGCGTATCATGGCAAAGGAGATGCCGTCGGCCTTCACTGCCGCCCAGTCGATGTCCCCGTTGTAGGTGGACACGTCCACCCCTGCCAGGGCCTGAGTGCCGTCTGGGGCGGTGTACTGGTAGCGGCCATTCTCCTCGCTCAGCCCGCTCCAGTCGTAGCTGTGCTGGGTCAGGTCGTTCTTGAGGGGCGAAATGGTGATGCCGTTGGCCCCCATATATACATAGGACTGGGGGAACAGCTTTTGGAGAAAGGTGGTGGTGAGGCCGTACTGGTAGGCCAGGTCCCGGATGGTGCTCTTGGCCACGGTGTTCTCCAGCAGCCACTCCACCCGGTTGTGGAGCTGATATACCTTCAGGCACAGGCCGCCGAAGATGGCCACCGCCACACACAGAGCCATTGCCCATTTCTTCCCCGGCCGTTTCTGTTTCTGTGAGGTTCGCTGAGGTGCCCGCCCCAGCTGGTCAGAGGTCTCCTCCGCTGTCTCTCTCTCCTGGTCTAACATCTGATGTTCCAACGGGTATCCCTCCTTTCCCCACATTATATGGATTTTCCCCTGTGAATGCAATGAAAAAATCTGCCACAGAGGTTTCCCTCTGTGGCAGATGAAGACTGTCAAAAAGCCAACGTCCATACAAGAAGTTCAGACTTTCTTGCATAGGCCAAAGCCCTCGGCAGAGTTTTCCCGCCCGCTGGCGGGAAAATAAATTGGAATGGCGTTTTTTCCGAGGACATGCGCATCGGGAAAAACACTTCTCAGCCCGCCAGTGTGGAATCGGGTCGCCCTTTGACCCGATTATGCATGCAGCGGGCTGCATCCCCTCGAAAAAATTCTGGAATTTTTTCGAAGAATTATTGGGGATTGACGGTGTAGTTGGGAGCTTCCTTGGTGATGTAGATATCGTGGGGGTGAGACTCCCGGAGACCGGCGGCAGTGATCTGGGTGAACTGGGCCTTGGTGCGCAGCTCGTCGATGGTGCCGCAGCCGCAGTAGCCCATACCGGCCTTCAGGCCGCCCATCATCTGATAGATGGTGTCGGCCACAGGTCCCTTGTAAGGCACGCGGCCTTCCACGCCTTCGGGCACCAGCTTCTTGTTGTTCTGCTGGAAGTAACGGTCCTTGGAGCCGCAGGCCATGGCGCCCAGAGAGCCCATGCCACGGTAGACCTTGAACTGACGGCCCTGGTAGACCTCGGTGTCGCCGGGGGACTCCTCGCAGCCAGCCAGCAGGGAGCCCAGCATGACCACGTTGCCGCCAGCGGCGATGGCCTTGGCGATGTCGCCGGAGAACTTGATACCGCCGTCGGCGATGATGGGCACGTCGTACTCCGCGGCCACACGGGCGGCGTCATACACGGCGGTGATCTGAGGCACGCCGATACCAGCCACCACACGGGTGGTGCAGATGGAGCCGGGGCCGATACCGATCTTCACGCAGTCGGCACCAGCCTCGATGAGGGCGCGAGTGCCCTCGGCAGTGGCCACGTTGCCGGCGATGAGCTGCACGTCGGGGTACAGGCTCTTGATGCGCTTGACGCAGTTGAGGATGTTCTGGGAGTGGCCGTGAGCGGAGTCCAGGCACAGCACGTCGGCGCCAGCCTCCACCAGGGCGGCCACACGGTCCAGCACGTCGGCGGTGACGCCGATGGCGGCACCCACCATCAGGCGGCCCTTCTCATCACGGGCAGAGTTGGGGTACACCTGGGCCTTGTCGATGTCCTTGATGGTAATCAGGCCCTTCAGGTGGTTCTCGCTGTCCACGATGGGCAGCTTCTCAATCTTGTGGCGGCGGAGGATCTCACGGGCCTCCTGGAGGGTGGTTCCCTCGGGAGCGGTGACCAGGTTGTCCTTGGTCATCACGTTGTCAATGAGCTGAGACATGTCAGTCTCAAACTTCATATCACGGTTGGTGATGATACCAATGAGCTTGCCGTTGTCGCAGATGGGCACACCAGAGATGCGGTACTTCGCCATCAGCTCGTCTGCCTCAGCCAGGGTGTGGCCTGGGCCGAGGAAGAAGGGGTTGGTGATAACGCCGTTCTCACTGCGCTTGACCATGTCCACCTGCTCGGCCTGAGCGCCGATGGACATATTCTTGTGGATGATACCCAGACCGCCTTCCCGGGCCAGGGCGATGGCCATCCGGGACTCGGTGACCGTGTCCATGGCGGCGCTCACCACAGGGATATTCAGGGTGATCTTGCGGGTGAGACGGGTGTGCAGGTCGATGTCTGCGGGGAGCACGTTGCTCTCGGCAGGAATCAGCAGCACGTCGTCGAAGGTCAGACCCATTTTTACAAATTTGTCATTGTATTGAATCTGCGACATTTTACCACTCCTCCAAAATTGTATTGATATTTTATTTTACGCTCTGGAAAAAAGGGTGTCAAGTTGAACCTACAACAATGGATGTTTTCGGTACTTTTGACCAGTGGAACCGGGAAATCAGCTGGTCCGGTGTGGCACTTTTTGGCGTATCTTGCAAACCCGCCAGCCAGCCCAGCCAGCCCACCAGCTCCTGGGGCGTGTATTTCTCTCGCAGCACCCCCATATCCAGGTCCCGGTCCCGCTTGGATAGCCGCCGCCCCTGGGCGTCTACCAGCAGAGGCAGGTGGTAAAACTGGGGCGGCTCATACCCCAGCGTGCGGTGGAGCCACGCCTGGACCGGGGACGAGGAGAGCAGATCACAGCCCCGCACCACGTGACTCACGCCCATGAGGGCGTCGTCCACCACCACGGCCAGCTGATAGGCCCACACCCCGTCGGAGCGTCGGACGATGAAGTCCCCACAGTCCCGGTCCAGCTGCTGGGTGTAGGGGCCCATGTGGCCGTCCTCTATGGTAATCTTCGCTCGGGGCACTCGCACCCGGAAGGCCGGGCGTCTCCCCGCTGCCTCCAGGTCCTGCCGCTGCTGGGCCGTGAGGTGGGCGCAGCGGCCTGAATACACCACCGCCCCATCCGAGGCGTGAGGGGCCGAGGCGGCCAGACGCTCCGCCCGGGTGCAGTAGCAGGGGTAAATAAGCCCCAGCTCTTCCAGGCGGCGGAACGCCGCCTCATAGTGGTGGGAGCGTTGGGACTGGCAATACTCCGGCTCTAAGCCGCCCTCGTCCCAGTCCAGGCCCAGCCACTGTAAATCCTCCACCAGCTGAGCTGCCTTATCCAGAGAGCACCGCTGGGGGTCCAGGTCTTCCATGCGCAGCACCATCACCCCGCCCTGGCTGCGCACATCCAGCCAGGCCAGCAGCGCCGCCAGCAGATTGCCCAGGTGCATCCGCCCGCTGGGACTGGGGGCAAACCGTCCCCGTACCGTCATGGTCCATCTCTCCTGTTGATAAAATAGCGCTCGTGCCGCTGCAAAAAGCAGCGGCACGAGTGAATATGGATTACTTATTTTGGAAAATCTGGAAGATGTCGTCGAAGGGGTCCTTCTCCTTCTCCTTGGGCTGCTCAGCCTCCTCCTTGCCGGGAGTGGGGTTGCTCACGCCGCCGAAGCCGGTGGCGATGACGGTGACCCGAATCTCATCCTGGAGGGAGTCGTCAAAGGCAGCGCCCATCATGAACAGGGCGTCGGGATCGGCCACTTCCTTGACCATCTCGGCGGCCACTTCCACCTCGTCCAGACCGATGTCCATGGGACCGGTGATGTTGACGATGATGCCCTTGGCGCCCTGGATGGAGGTCTCCAGCAGGGGGCTGTTGATGGCCAGACGGGTGGCCTCCTCCGCGCGGTTCTTACCGGCGGCGCGGCCCACACCCATGTGGGCCAGACCGGCGTCCTTCATGACGGCGGTGACGTCGGCGAAGTCCAGGTTGATCAGACCAGTGGTGGTGATCAGGTCGGAGATGGACTGCACAGCCTGACGCAGCACGTCGTCGGCGATGGCGAAGGCGTTGGCGAAGGTGATCTTCTCGTCGGTGGCGTACTGGAGGCGGTCGTTGGGGATGATGACCAGAGAGTCCACCTTGGACTGCAGCTCCTCAATACCCTTCATGGCCTGGTCCATACGGCGGCGGCCCTCAAAGCTGAAGGGCTTGGTGACCACGCCCACAGTGAGGATACCACGGGACTTGGCGATCTCAGCCACCACGGGAGCGGCGCCGGTGCCGGTGCCGCCGCCCATACCGGCGGTGACGAACACCATGTCGGTGTTGTCCAGCAGAGCGGAAATCTGGTCCTTGCTCTCCTTGGCGGACTCACGGCCCACCTCGGGGTTGGCGCCAGCGCCCTTACCGGCGGTGAGCTTCTCGCCGATGGGCAGCTTCTGGGTGGCCTCGGAGGCGGCCAGGCACTGACGGTCGGTGTTCACAGCAATGAACTCCACACCCTGCATGCCCACACGCACCATGCGGTTGACCACGTTACAACCGCCGCCGCCGACACCGATGACCTTCAAGGTGTCGCCACTTTTTACCTCAGAATCCATGACAAAAGCCATAAATATGACCCTCCTATATCCAAAACAGTTTGTGTCAATGCCTGCAATAATCCAGACTACAAATCACATTTTATTTTAGCGGCTTTTCCTCACGGGGTCAATAGTGAAATGCAAGTTTTTTTGCAGAATTTTGTCGCGTCCTTTTGGCAGTTCCAGCCAATAAAACGAAAAAAGCCCCCACCCCGCACACATGGGCGGGATGGGGACTCATGGGTCTCACGCTTCTGGAGTGGCAGAGGGCTCCGGGGACGCCGAGGCTGCGGGCTCTGTGGAGGCCGAAGGCTCAGGGTCCGGAGACTGGGAGGCCGCGGGGTCCGGAGCGTCCGAAGCTGTGGCGTCCGGGTCGGGGCTGGCACTGGGCTCGGGCTGGGCGGACTGCTTGGGGTTTTGGACAAACACCTTGCTGTCAGAAACGGTGAAGTCAAACACCCGGGCCTCACCCTGGGGCAGCTTGCCGCTGTCCAAAGCCGCCTGGAACAGGTTGAGCATCTGGGCATAGTCCCCGTGGAGGGGGAAGCGCAGCTGATGGATGCCGTAGCTGACCAGAATGGAAGAGGCCGCCGAGCAGTCAAACTGGGTGCACTGGCTCAGCTTCCCCGCCTGGTCCAAGGCCTCCATCAGAGGGACGATGGCCTCCCCCTTGGACTGGTCCGCTTCGCTGACCTGCATGGGCTGGCCCGCCTGGGGGTCCACCACCTCCAGGCCCACAATGGCAATGCCCTGGTTTTGCTTGGTGGTCTCCAGCAGGTAGCCGTCGGAGGCCATGAGCCATTGGCGGCCATTGCCTTCCACGGTGGCGGCCACCGTGCGCTCCACCACCTGGAGGGTCACCTTGTCCGGGAAGGTGTGGCCCACCACCACCCGCTGGACATAGGGCAGCTTGCTGCCCACCAGCTGGTTGATCTGCCAGGTCCACAGGGTCACCAAGTTATCCCCCCTCTCGATCTCCGAGGCGTCAATGATCTCCTGGGCGGTGTAGTGGGAGTTGCCCTCTACCTTCACCTCATTGACGCGGAAGAAGATGACACAGGCGGTGACAATGGCTGCTACCACTGCCACCAGAGAGATCAATTTATAGAAAAACCGAAACCGGCCTCGGCGCCTGGTGCGCCGGGGGTGCTTCCGCTCACGTGCCATGCCAAATCACCTCTGTGGTAAATTTATCTGCGCTGTATCTGGGCCCCCAGGCGGTTGAACATCTCCTCCAGGCGCTCATAGCCCCGGTCGATGTGTTCCACGCCCCGCAGCTGGGTCTCACCCTGGGCTCCCAGGGCGGCCACGGCCAGTGCGCCCCCGCCCCGCAGGTCGGTGGCGGACACTTGGGCTCCGTGGAGCCGCTTCACTCCCCGCACCCACGCCCCTTGGCCGTGGAGGGAGATATCCGCTCCCATCTCCCGCAATTCCGGCACGTGGCCGAAGCGGCGGGAGAACATGGTCTCTTGAAAAATGGTGGTGCCCCGGGCGGTGGCAAAGGCCGCCATCACCGGAGCCTGGGCGTCGGTGGGAAAGCCGGGATAGGGGGCGGTGGCCACCGGTCCCACCGACTTCATGGGGATATCTCCCCTACGGCAAAACCAGATGCGGCCCGGTGCGCTGCGCACCCGGCATCCCCCCTGCTCGAACAGCTGGAGCACCGTGGACAGGTGCCGCCAGTCCACGCCCTGGAGCTCCACCTCGCCCCCTGCCGCCGCCACCCCGGACAACAGAGTGGCCGCCACAATGCGGTCGCCCAAAATGGAGATCGCTCCGCCGTGGAGGGGTCGCCCACCCCGGACGGTGATGACGCTGCCTCCGGCACCCGTCACCTCACCGCCCAGGGCGTTGAGAAACTGCTGGAGCTGGACAATCTCCGGCTCCCGGGCGGCGTTGACGATGGTGGTGTCCTCCGCCGCCCCTGCCCCGCACAGCATGGCATTTTCCGTGGCCCCCACGCTGGGGAACTTCAAAGTCACCACCCCGCCCCGGGGACGGCCCCGGCAGGTGATGGTGCCGTCTTGCTCCTCCACCTGACACCCCATGGCCCGCAGGGCCTCCAGGTGCAGGTCGATGGGCCGGGGGCCCAGCTCACAGCCGCCGGGATAGGTGAGGGTGGCCTCCCCCATCCGGGCGGCCAGAGGCCCCAGAAACATAATGGAGGACCGCATGGCCCGCATACGGCCCTCGTCAATGGCGGTGCCTGTGGCTTGCCCGGCATCCACCACCAGTTCCTCCCCCTCCCAGCGGCAGCTGGCCCCCAGGTGTTGGAGGATGTCCACGGCGGCGTCCACGTCGGACAGGCGGGGACAGTTGCGGATCACCACCGGCTGGGGGGCCAGCAGACACCCCGCCAAAACCGGGAGCACACTGTTTTTCGCCCCCTGGACCCGCCATGCCCCCTCCAGTAGGGCACCGCCCTGTATGTACATGACGCTCATGAAAACGCCTCCCTTTCCTTCCATTGGCACATTCTATGAAAGAAAAGGGAAAAGGGTTAAAGAAGCTCCATCAGAGCCTTGTAGATGTCCTCAGCCGCCCGGGGGGTAGCCAGTTCCTTCATGGCCCGGCTCATCTCCCGGCGCTTGTCGGCGTTGGCCAGCAGGGATACCGCGGTGTCGTACAAGCTCTGGCCGGAGCAGTTTTTCTCCTCCAGAAGCTCCGCCGCCCCACGGTCTGCCAACACCTTGGCGTTTTTGAACTGATGGTTGGCAGCCACATAGGGAGAGGGCACCAGCACCGCAGGCTTGCCCATGGCGGTGAGCTCGCCCAGGGTGGAGGCCCCGGCCCGGCAGATCACCAGGTCGGCGGCTGCCATCACCGTGGGCATGTTGTCAATGTAGGGACGGACCTCCTGGTCCGTCACCGACACGCCCCGCTCTTTGAGGTGCTGGGCCATGGTCTCATAGTCCCGGCCACCGCTGTGGATGTAGTGGAAGGGTCTGCCCTCCTCCACCCACCGCTGCACGAAGTCCTCGGTCATGAGATTCATGTCCCGGGCCCCCTGGGAGCCCCAGAAGGACACCACCAGAGGCTTGTCGTCGGTGATGCGCAGTTCCCGCCGGGCCTGGGCCCGGTCCAGGCGGAAAAAGGCCCCCCGCACCGGGGTACCTGTCACCGCCACTTTTTTGGCGTGGGTATAATACTCCGCCGCCTCAGGGAAGCCCACCATCACCAGGTCCACCCGCTTGGCCAGCACCCGAGTGGTGAGGCCGGGAAAGGCGTTGGACTCGTGAATGGCGGTGGGAATGCCCATGCGGGTGGCCTCCCGTACAGCGGGGAACGAGGCGTAGCCTCCGGTGCCCACCACCAGGTCGGGCTTGAACTGTCGTAAAATCCGGGAGGCCTGCCACTGCCCCACCGGCACTTTAAACACACTTTTGAAGTTGTGGCGGATGATCTTCCAACTCAGCTGCCGCTCGAAGGTGGACACCTTCACACAGCGGATGGGGTATCCCGCCTGCTCCACCAATCGCTTTTCCATCCCCTTCTCGGCCCCCACAAAGAGGACTTGGCAGCCGGGATGGTATTTTTCAAAGGTCTGGGCCACGGCCAGGGCCGGGTTGACGTGCCCTGCCGTGCCGCCGCAGGTAAACAGTACCTTCATGCTCCCCCTCCTACTCTTCCTTTGGCGCCACGATTTGCCTGGACACCGCTAAGATCAAGCCCACTTCCGCCAACTGAACCACCAGGGCGGTGCCGCCGTAGCTGAAGAAGGGCAGCGAGATACCGGTGGTGGGCAGAGCGCCGGTGACCACGCCGATGTTCAGGATAACCTGGGCCGCCAGCTGGGTGTTGACACCCACAATCATCAGGCTGCCGAAGCGGTCCCGGGCGTGGAGGGCCAGCCAATAGCCCCGGATGATGAGCAGGGCGAAGAGGACAATGATGAGGCAGGCGCCGATGAGCCCCAGCTCCTCACAGACAATGGCGAACACAAAGTCGTTGTGCTCCTCGGGGAGGAACATGTACTTCTGACGGCTGTTGCCCAGCCCGGTGCCCAGCAGGCCGCCGGAGCCGATGGCAATCTGGGACTGCCACAGCTGGTAGCCGTCTCCCCGCAGGTCGCTGCCGGGGTTGAGCCAGGACTGCATACGGGCGGTCATGTACTCAGTCTGGGTGATGAGGAAGAGCAGCGCCGCACCCACGGCAGCGCCGCCGCCTACAAACCAGTACAGCCGGATGCCCGAGGCGAACAGCACCGCCGCCGCCCCCGAGCACACCAGAATCATACCGGACATGTGGGGCTGCTTGTAGAGCAAGAAGAGGATAATCAGCAGAATCACCGCGTAGGGAATCAGCTCCAGCAGGCCGATGTTCTCGGCAAACTCTCCCATGCGGCCCCGGAGGGTACGCCGGTTCCACTTCTTAGGGGGCGCTTTGATCTGGTCCTTCCGCTTGGACAGCCGGGCGGCAAAGAACAGAATCACCGCCACCTTCACCAGCTCGGAGGGCTGGAAGGAGAAGCCGATGTCCAGCCAGCGCCGTGCGCCGTTACTGGTTCGTCCCAGAGGGGTAAAGACCAGAATCAGCAGGAAGATACTGCCCGCAAGGGCGGGTACAGACAGCCCCCGCCACCACTGGTAGTCGATTTTCGACACGATATACATGCCGACCACACCTGCCACGGCAAACTTCAGCTGTCCCAAAAAGTAGTAATAGGGGTTGCCTCCTGTCTTCACGCTGGGGTCCAGGTCGTAGTAGGCAGAAGCATAGGAGGCCGAGAGCAGCATAACCAGGCCGATGGCCGTCAGCAGCAGCACCAGGGCCAGGTAGGGCAGGTCCAGCGGCCCCCGGGCCAGTTGCTGCTCTATGGTGAGATCTCGTTTGGCTTTTTTGCGCACGGGTGCGCCTCCTTCCCGGAACGAAAAATGCGAAGTAGAGCCCGTCTAACCGGGCCAGAGGGGCTGTTATATCCCGTAGCGGTACATCACGCCGGCAAAGGCCAGCAGACAGAAGGCCACGGTGATGGCGGTAAAGGTGAGCACAATGCGCACCTCGCTCCACCCACCCAGCTCCAGGTGGTGGTGGAGGGGGGCCATACGGAAAATACGCTTGCCGTGGGTGAGCTTGAAGTAGGTCACCTGGATGATATCGCTCATGGTCTCAGCGATGTAGATGATACCCACGGGGATGAGGATGAGGGGTGCGTCCACAGCGAAGGCCATGCCGCACACGGCGCCGCCCAAAAACAGGGAGCCGGTATCCCCCATGAACACCTTGGCGGGATAGAAATTGTAAATGAGGAAGCCCAGAATGCCTCCGGCCAGAGCGGCGGCAAAGGCGCCCACGCTGCCCTTATCCCACCAGGCAGCCAGAAGGGAGAAGAAGATGGCCACGGGCAGGGTCACAGAGCCCGCCAGGCCGTCCAGGCCGTCGGTGAGGTTCACCGAGTTGACACAGCCCACCAGCACGAAGGCGGCAAACACCAGGTACACCGCCCAGGGCAGAGGAATGTCGATGTTGGCAAAGGGGACGTACAGGTTGGGGGAGAGATAGCCGAAATTGCGCATCAGGGCCAGGAAGGCCACGGACACGGCCAGCTGCAGCAGCAGCTTCCACCCGGCGGTGAGGCCGGTGTTCTCATGCTTGCGCACCTTGGCAAAGTCGTCGATGAAGCCGATGCCCCCGTATACCAGGGCCAGGCCCAGCACGATGAGGGCGGAATAGTCTCCGCTCATCAGGTCCTTCCAACAGAAGATCAGCACCGCCACCGTGATGCCCACCATAAACATAATACCGCCCATGGTGGGGGTGCCCTGCTTGGTCATGTGCCAGTTGGGGCCAATCTCTTTGATGGATTGGCCGGCCTTCATGGCCCGGAGGACGGGAATCAGAAACTTACCCACCACCGCAGTGACCAGAAAGGCGGTTGCCGCCGCTGCGAAACTCATCATGGTTTATTAACCTCCACTCTCTCTTTTGTATCTAGGATTGGTTCAAACGCTGGGCCGCCTGCTCCAGCGGCACGCCCAGTGCCACAGCCGCCGCCAAGGCGGCCAGGCTCTCATAGAGGCCGCCCTGGCCCCGGGGTACCCGCACCCGGAGCAGATCGTCTCGGGTGAGAGCCTCAAACTCCACCCGCTGGCGGCGCAGACAGACATTTTTGGCGGTGAGGTCCGCCTGGGGCCTGCCGTCGGAGTAGGCGAACACCCGGCCCCTCATGGCCCGGGCCGTCCGCCGCCCCTCCCCGTCGTCCAAGGCCACCACGGTGACCCCGGCCCGCCGGGACAGCTCCCACCGGGCCACCGCACAGGGGGATAGGGTGCGGCGGTCCCGGGGCTCGAAGTTTTCCACCACCACAGCCTGGTAGCGGGACGTGTCGTCCCCGGCCATGGCGGCCTCACAGGGGGTCAATTCCACCACCGGTGCCCCGGTCAAACGGCGCAGCAGGTGGGCCGTGGCGGTGTTGCCCCGTCCCACCACGGCAATGGGGTCATCAATCTGGGAGTTCTTGATCGGCGTAGTCGATAACACTGCTGACAAACCTCACTTCCACCACGGTGCCCGGTGATACCTCGGTATTGGCGGCGATGCTCTGGTTGATGGCCTCCAGGTTGCCGCCGTCATCGGTCACACCTGTGGCTCGCAGGAATAGGCCCATCTCTTCCAGGGTATTTTTGGCCTCCGAGGGGCTCAACCCCTCCAGGTCGGGCACCTTCACCTTGTCCTTGGGCACCTCTTCGCCCAGATACAAGATCACGGTGGAGCTGCCGGGGATGGTCACACCGGAGGCGGGCAGCTGCCCGGTGACGGTATTGCCACTGCCCACGGTGCGGCAACGGATACCGCGGTCGGTGAGCAGGCCCTTGGCCACGGTGAGCTCATAGCCGGTGACGTTGATCATGGTGGTGTCCGAAGCTTCCAGCTCGTCGGTGGTATACTGCTTCTCCACGCCCATGTAGTCCAGAATGTCGGCCAGCAGCTGCCCGGCCATGGGGGCGGCAATGTTACCACCGCTGATGTAGGTGCCGGAGGGGGTGTAGTTGGAGTTGGAGGCCGACTGCTCGGGGGAGTCGTAGGCCAGCAGCACCAACACCTTGGGGTTATCCACAGGGGCAAAGCCCATGAAGGAACAGATCAGGTCGCCGGTCTTTTCATCTCGCTTCTGGGAGGTACCGGTCTTACCGCCGATGCGGTAGCCCGCCATATAGGCGTTGCGGCCAGAGGCGGAGGGGCCAGCCACCACGCTCTCCAGCATACCGCGGAGGGTGGAAGAGGTCTCCTCGCTGATGACCTGGCGCACCTCCTGCACCTGGTGGTAGTAGGTGCTGTTGCCGTCGTCGTCGCTCACCGACTGCACCACGTAGGGCTCCAACAAATGGCCGCCGTTGATCATAGAGGCAAATGCAGTGGCCATCTGAATGGGGGTAATCTTAAAGGTCTGACCGAAGGAGGCGGTGGCCACGGAAGTCTCACCGTAGATGCTGGTGAAAAAGTCCTTGCCGCCGGGCCAGAAGACACTGGTTCCCTCGCCAAATAGGTCGATACCGGTGGAGTCAAACAGGCCATAATTCTCCAGGTAGTCCCAGAAGGTGTCTGCTCCCAACTTCTGGACAATCTGCATCATACCGTCGTTGCAGGAGTTCTCCAGCACCTGGGTCAATGTTTGATCTCCATGTCCTGCCCGCTTATGACAGGTAATGAACCAGTCGGCCACTTGTTGGCCGCCGTCACAGTAAAAGTGGTCGTTGGGAGAGATGACCCCCTCCTCCAGGGCTGCCGCCACCACCAGAGGTTTAAAGGTAGAACCGGGCTCATAGGTGTCAGACAGGGCTTTGTTTCTCCACTGGAGGTTAAGGGCGTCGCTGACGGCCTGGTTGTACTCGTCGCTGTCCTCGCCGTACTCCTCGGCCAGGGCTTTCAGCTCATCCAGCAGCTCCTGGTCGAAGACGCTGGCGTACTCGTTGGGGTCAAAGTTGGGGCTGCTGGCCATGCCCAGAATCGCCCCGGTGGAGGGGTCCAGGGCAATGGCAAAGCCGCCTTTTTTCACGTTATAGGTCTGGATGCCCTCCTCCAGGGTCTGCTCCAGCATGGACTGGATGGTGGCATCAATGGTCAGGTGGAGGTTGCCGCCGTTCTCGGCGTCGATGTACTCCTCATAGGTGGAGAGCATCTCAGTGCCGGCTCCCGTCTTGGAGGTGACCACTCGTCCGGTGGCCCCGGACAGCACATCCTGGTACAGGGCCTCCACGCCCTGGGCACCCACCTTCACGCTGCCGCTGCTCTCGGTATAGGCCATAAAGCCCAGGATATGGGCGCCCACCGAGGAGTAGGGGTAATAGCGCTTGCTGGAGGGCTCGAAGTAGAGCATGGAGGAGAGTTTGTTCTCCTTAATAAACTCCCGCACCGCAGTGGTCTCCTCCTCCTCCAGCTCGTAGGCCAGAGGCTCATAGGCGGAGTCGGTGTTCTCAATGCGCTGGCGCAGCCGGTCCTCGTTGAGTCCCAGCAGGTCCACCAGGCCGTCCACAATCAGGTCCCGCTTGTCCTCGATGGCCTGCTCGTACTCCTCCTGCTTCAGGTTGCCGTCCTCATCCTCATAGCTGCTCTTATTCACCGAAACCACCACGTCCCGGGGGGAGAGGATCAGCTGATAGACGGTGCCGGACCGGGCCAGAGTACGGCCCTGGGCGTCGTAGATGGCACCCCGTCCGGCGTTGACCGCCACGTCCAGGGTCTGCTGATTGGCCGCCCGCTGCTCCCATTCGTCGTGCTGGAAGATTTGCAGCTTCACCAGCTGGGCCACCAGGGGCACAAAGGCCACCACTCCCACCACCGCCAGCAACACCACCGTGCGGCGGAAGAGACTACGGTTTCCCTGTCCAGGGGAGCGGCGTGAATTGGATTTGGGTTTTTGCATATGTCTTCGCTCCTATATATATTCCGGTTTGGCGTGGCGGCATATCGGGACAAGAAGGGCGTAAGAAACCGGTCAAAGTTTTCTTACGCCCCTCATTCTCTCTTATGTCCGCATTTCATTGTATGTGTTCTGGGGCGGCCATTATGACAGCATGCCGCTCAGAAATTCCTCAATTTGGCGAATCAGGCCGGAGACTCCCTCCCGAGCCTCCTGGTAGTACACCACACTGTCGTCCTGGGACAAGTCCAGGTAGACGGTCTGGCCTGCGCCCGCCTCCACCATGGAACCGTCAGCGGTGAGCTGCTGCTCCAACGCCGTCAGGTCAAAGGTCTTTTCATACTGGGCCATCAGTGTTTTTTTCTCGTCCTGCAACTCGGACAGGGTAGAACGCAGTTCTACCGTCTCCGCGTTGACCATGGCCAGCTGGGCGCTGCACACCACCAGCAACAGGGCACAGGCGATGGCTGCCACAAATCCCACAATGGTGAAGGGCGCCACAGCGCTCTGGGCCCGGACCTGTACCTGGGGCCGGGTGGCCACCCGCTCCCGGGGTCTGACTCTGGGCCGCCGGGGCTGCTCCACCTCTCTTCTCCGCTCCCGGGCGGGGGCGGTGTTGTCTACTTTATAAGCTACGTTGCCATAGGTGGCGTACTGTCTAACTTTGCGCTGGGTTGCCATAGTGATGTCTCCTTTTATTATCTCACTCACAGCTTCTCTGCCACACGCAACTTGGCACTGCGAGCCCTTGGATTCTCTTCAAGTTCCTGGGGGGTGGAAACAATGGGCTTTTTCCCCACCAGGCGCACCTTGGGGGTCTTCCCGCACACGCACACGGGGAAGTCCGGGGGGCAGGTACAACCCTTGGCCCACCCTGCATAGGCCGTCTTCACCAGGCGGTCCTCCAGGGAGTGGAAGGAAATGATGGCCAGCCGTCCGCCGGGATTCAAGAGGTCCAGGGCGGTATCCAGCATCCGCTCCACTTCCCCCAACTCGTCGTTGACGGCAATGCGAATGGCCTGGAAGGACCGCTTGGCCGGGTGCTGTTTCTCCCGGCACGCCTTGGCGGGCATGGCGCTGCGGATCAAATCCGCCAACTCCAGGGTGGTGCGCACCGGAGCCTGAGCCCGGTGGCGTACAATGGCTGCGGCGATGGGGCCGGCGTAACGCTCCTCCCCGTACTGCCACAAGATTCGTTTCAGCTCCTCCTGAGACCACTCGTTGACCACCTCATAGGCGGTGAGGGCGGCGGACTGGTCCATCCGCATGTCCAGAGGGGCATCCTGTAAATAGGAAAAACCTCGGGCCGCCTCGTCCAGCTGGGGCGAGGACACACCCAGGTCAAACAACATACCATCCACGGCGGGGATATCCAACTTGCGGAGAATCTCCCCCACCTGGCTGAAGTTCCCACGCACCAGGGTCACCCGGTCCATGAGCCCTTCCAGACGGGCCGGCGCGGCTTCCAGAGCGGCGGCGTCCCGGTCAATGCCGATGAGTCGGCCAGTGGTCAGGCGCTTGGCAATCTCTCGCGAGTGCCCCGCCCGGCCCAACGTGCCGTCCACATAGATGCCGTCGGGCTTGATGTTCAAGCCGTCCAGACACTCCTGGAGCAGCACAGACTTGTGTGTATATTCCATGGATTAAATCCCCAGTCCTTCCAACAGTGCCGCAATGTGCTCGGGGTTGAGCTGCTGTGCGGTCTTGGCCTTCCAGTTCTCCGCACTCCAGATCTGGGCCCGGTCGTTGTTGCCGGTAATCACCACATCCCGATCAATCTTGGCGTAGTCCTTCAAATAAGAGGGCACCTGAAAGCGCCACTGCTTGTCCGGCTCGCAAAGTTGAGCCGAGGCAAAGAAGACATCCATGGAGGCTGCCTGCGCGGTGGTCAGGTTGGCCACCCGCTCTTGGAGCTTGTTCCACGCCGCCATGGGGTACAAGGTCAGATTCTCCTTGACACCCACAGCCAGGTAAAACTGGGAGCCCAATTCCTCCCGGAGTTTGGACGGCACAATGAGACGCCCGGCGCTGTCAAGACTATGCTCGTAGGTGCCAGTCATCCCGCGTCCCCTCCATTTCACTCCATTTCACTCCAAGTTATCCCTAGTATACATCCCCCTGGTGGAAATTGCAAGGACTTTTTTCCTGGAAAAATATGAAGTTTTCTTGAATAAAATCACGGATTCCCCTGTTTATTCTGCCAAACGCCGGGAATTGGGTCACTTATTCGTTCCATACCTCCCGGGCGTCCCGGGTGGTGGAGTAAAATGGAGGACCACAGAATGTGCGCCATCCTGCGGTCCTCCATTCAAATCTCTCTTATTGATCTGCCTCGGCGTCGTAGGCGCGGTTGGCAGAGGTTGTGCTGCTGGGAATTCCCAGGGCCTCGTGGAACTTGCTCTGCACCCGGCGCATCTCGGCGTGGGCCTCGCCCAGAGCCTCCTCCGCCCGGCGCATCACGTCCTCACAGTACTGGTTGGCAACGGTGCGCATTTCCTTGGACTTCTGGTCGGCCTGGGCCATCATCTCGCTGGCCTTCTGGCGGGCCACCGCCATCACCTCGGTCTCGCTGACCAGGCGGCGGGCCTCGTTCTCTGCCCGCTTCTGCAGCTCCTCGGCCTCACGCTTGGCACTGGAGAGCAGCTCGTTGCGGTTGTTGAGCACCTTGCGGGCCTCGGCCAGCTCCACGGGCAGCTGGGCCTTGGCGTCCTCGATGAGGTCCAGGGCCTTGTCCCGCTCGATGACGCACTTCTCAGAGCTCAAAGGCGCATTGCGGGCCTCGTCCACCATATCAAACAGCATATTCAGCAATTCTTCCACAGAAGTTGCCATAGGTAATTCCTCCTTATTGTTCCTGGGCCCCATTGACCCGATTCTGTACCTGGGTAATAATCTGTCTCGGGACAAATTCCGATAGGTCTGCCCCGTATCTCGCCATTTCTTTCACGACGGTGGAGCTGAGATAGGCGTACTTGGGACTGGTGTACAAAAACACGGTGTCCAGCTCCTCATACAGCTTGGCATTGATCATGGCCATTTGAATCTCAGACTCATAGTCGGACACGGCCCGCAAACCCTTCACCAGCACCTTGGCCCCGTGCTGTCTGGCGTAGTCGGCCAGCAGCTGGCGGGAACAGTCCACCTTCACATTTGGTAGTCCTTCCGTCACCTTCTCAATGAGTTCCACCCGCTCTTCCGGGGTGAACAGGCCGTTTTTGCTGGAATTGACCATCACACACACGATGAGCTCGTCAAAAATGGCGGCCGCCCGCTTGATGATGTTCAAATGCCCCAGCGTCACCGGGTCAAAGCTGCCGGGGTAGATGGCTCGTTTCATTGGGTCACACACTCCTGCGGTACAAGGTCAGCTTGATCTTTCCGTACCGGTAGTCACGCCCCTTCTCATAGGGGGCCGCAAGCTCCGGAAGCTGGGCTTCCACTGGAGACTCGCATACTATTATACCATTTCTCGACACAATGTCAATTGCCGTCATGCGTTCCAGGGCCTGTTTTATGCAGTCAGAGGCATAGGGCGGGTCGAGAAACACCAAGTCATAGGGCCCCTTGGCGCTGGCCAGGAAGGCGTCGAACTCGGTTTGGTGGAAGGCCGCCCGGTCGGTGAGGTTGCAGGCCTTCACATTCTCCCGCACGATCTTCATGGCGGCGGGAGAATGGTCCACAAAATCGCACCAGGCCGCCCCCCGGGACAGGCACTCAATGCCCAGCTGTCCGGTGCCGGCAAACAGGTCCAGTACCCGTCTGCCGGGAATGTCAAACTGAATGATATTGAAAAGCCCCTCTTTCACCCGGTCGGTGGTGGGGCGGGTGTCCATGCCGGGCAGCTCCTTGAGCCGCTTTCCCCGGGCCGTTCCCGTGATGACACGCATGGTAACGTCTCACTCCTTATGAAAATAGTCATATACCGCCTGGGCGGCGTTTTGAGGCACCACTTCTCGCAGCTGCTCCACAGAGGCTCCTCGAATGGCCTTCATGCTCTTAAAATGGCGGAGCAGGGCGGTCTTGCGGGTGGGGCCCACCCCGGCAATCTCGTCCAGCACCGAACCCTTCATCCGCTTGCCCTGCCTAGAGCGCATAAATTCAATGGCAAAGCGGTGGGTCTCCTCCTGGATGCGGCCAATGAGGGCAAAGAGGGCCTGGTTTTGCTGCAAGCCGATCTCCTGCCCCTCCCCGTCCACCAGGGCCCGGGTGCGGTGTCGGTCGTCCTTGACCATGCCGAAGATGGGGACGCTGAGGCCCAGTTCTTTCAGGGCAGAGGCCGCCGCCCGCACCTGTCCCACGCCGCCGTCCATGAGCAGCACGTCGGGCATCTCCCCGAACTTCTCGTCCCCGTCCAGATACCGCCGGAAACGGCGGGCGATGACCTGCTCCATGGAGGCGTAGTCGTCGGCGTGCTCCAGCCCCTTGAGGGTGAAGTGGCGGTAGTCCCGTTTCAGGGGCCTGCCGTCCACGTGCACCGTCATGGAGGCCACAATGTCCGCATTTCCGCTGTTTGAGATGTCAAAGGCCTCCATGCGGTGGGGGGGCTTGGGCAGGCCCAACAGCCGCCCCAGGGCCTCCATGAGCTTGGAGGTGCGCTCCTGGGCGGAGGTGGCCCGCTGCACCTCCTCGGCGGCGTTTTGGTTGGCCATGGCCACCAGCTCGGTTTTGGCCCCTCGCTGGGGGGTGAGCAGTTCCACCTTCCGGCCCACCGCCTGGGTGAGCATCCGGGCCAGCTCCACCTGGCCGTCAAAGTCCAGGGGGAGGAGAATCTGCCGGGGCAGGGCCTGGCGGCCCTGGTAATACTGGGCAGTCAGCGTGGCCACACTCTCCCCCTCGTCCTCCTCCATGGGCAGGGGCAGCAGCTGCCAGTCCTTGGCCGCCAGCTCCCCGTCCACATAGTGGAGCACCACAAAACAGCTCTTGGCCTCTCCCCGGTGGTAGCCCACCACGTCGGTGTCCGCCAGAGAACCCACCACCGCCTTCTGTCGCTTGGCCAGCAGCTGCACCGCCCGAATCCGGTCCCGGTACTGGGCGGCCTTTTCAAAGCGCAGGTCCTCGGCGGCCTGCTCCATGGCTTGGGTCCACTCCGCCACCACCTGGTCCAGCTTGCCCTCCAGCAGCTGCACCGCCTTGTCCATGTTAGCCCGGTACTGGCTCTGGTCCATATCGGCACGACAATAGCCGTCACAGGTGCCCATGTGGAAGTTGAGGCAGGGGCGCTCCTTGCCGATGTCCCGGGGGAATTTCCGCTTGCAGGTGGGCAGGCGCAAAGCGGAGAGCAGGGCGTCGATGATGCCCTGGCTGGCCCCCCGGGTGCCATAGGGGCCGAAATACCGGGCCCCGTCCCGGGCCACCTTGGAGGTGAGGGAGAACTGGGGGTACTCCTCCTGGACGCTGAGGCGGATATAGGGGTAGCCCTTGCTGTCCTTGAGCAGAATGTTATACCGGGGCTGGTGGCGCTTGATGAGGGCGCACTCCAGCACCAGGGCCTCGAACTCCGTGGCCACCACAATGACGTCAAAGTGGTGGATCTGGGAGACCATGGCCCGGGTCTTCTCATTGTGGCGGCTCTGGTCCTGGAAATACTGGCTCACCCGGTTTTTCAGCGCCTTGGCCTTGCCCACGTAGATCACTTCACTGGCGGCGTTTTGCATGATATACACCCCAGGCTTTAACGGCAGTGCGTGGGCCTTGTCCCGCAGCTCTTCAAAGGTCATAGACAACCTCCCCCATGAGATAAAAAAAGCGCCGCTGTGAGCGGCGCTTTGTTCCGTCTGGCTTACTCAGAAAAATCGGAGTTGATCAGCTCCACCAGAGCGTTGACAGCCTCCTCCTCGTCGGGGCCGTCGGCGATGAGGGTGATGGCGGTGCCCTTCACGATGCCCAGAGAGAGCACGCCCAGCAGGCTCTTGGCGTTGACACGGCGCTCTTCCTTTTCCACCCACACGGAGCTCTTGAATTCATTGGCTTTCTGGATAAAGAAGGTGGCCGGACGAGCGTGCAGGCCAACCTGGTTGTTCACAACAGTCTCTTTCGTTACCATAAGAGAGTCCCTCCATATTCTTGCTTGGATTGGGGGAGTACTATCCCGCGCTTTCCCCGAAAATATTTTGCATTCCTAGCATACCAAATTTGGCAAGTAACGTCAACAGCATTTTGTACAAATCGCAGCGGTCCGTTTGGTGAAAAGTACGATTCACCCGTTCCTTGGTTATTTCATGGTCACCACGGTGACGCCGTCCTCTCCTTCACCATATGCACCAGGGCGGGCAGATTTCACATATCGGCTGTGCTTGAGGTGCTCCCGCACCGCCTTGCGCAAAGCGCCGGTGCCCTTGCCATGGATGATGGTTACCGTCTCCAGCTTGCCCATGAGGGCGTTGTCCAGGAACATGTCCACAGCAGCCAGGGCCTCGTCCACCATCATACCCCGCAGGTCCAGCTCCGCCTTGGCGGCAGCGGCCCGGAAGGGACGGGTGACGGTGGATTTGCGGGCCTTGTCCTTCTGGCTCTGCTTGTGACGGGCGGTGGCCTCTTCCAGCACCCGCACCTCGTCCTGCTTGGCCTTGAGCTTCAAGATGCCCGCCTGGAGCTGGAGGGTGCCGTCCTTGTTCACCCCCACCACCTGGGCCTGGGTGTGGGTTTTCAGCACCTCCACCATGTCTCCCACCACCGCCGGGCGGTTGGGTGCGGGGGCTTCCAGCTCCTCGCCCTTGGCACCCAGGGCGTTCTCCGCCTCGTTGAGGGTGCGGCGCAGGTCGGAGCGCTGCTGGTTGTCGTCCACCCACTCCTTGGCCTTCTCCTGGCGGCGGCGCATGGCGTTGAGTTCCTTAAACACGGCATCGGCGGTGTCCCGGGCCTCCTGAATGATGGCACGGGCCTCGGCCTGGGCTTTCTCGGTGGCCTTCCGCCGCTCCTCCTCGATGCGCTCCCGGTAGTGGTCCGCCTCGGCCTTGGTGCGCTCCATCTCTCGGCGCAGCTCCTGGGCCTTCTCCTTCTCCCGCTCCATGGCCTGGCGCTGGCTCTCCAGCTGGCTGATGACGTCCTCAAAGCGGACGTTCTCGGCATCAATCCGGTCGGCAGCCCGCTGGATGATGTAGTCGGGCAGTCCCAAGCGGCGGGAGATGGCAAAGGCGTTGGACTTGCCGGGGATGCCGATGAGCACCCGGTAAGTGGGGGCTAGAGTGTCCACGTTAAACTCGCAGGAGGCGTTTTCCACCCCTTCGGTGGTCATGGCGTACACCTTCAACTCGGCGTAGTGGGTGGTGGCCGCCACACGGGCTCCCAGCTGACGGGCGGACTCGATGATGGCGGCGGCCAGGGCTGCGCCCTCCACCGGGTCGGTGCCCGCTCCCAACTCGTCAAAGAGCACCAGGGTGTCCTCATCCAACTGCTCCAGCATGGCCACAATGTTCACCATGTGGGAGGAGAAGGTGGACAGGGACTGGTCAATGGACTGCTCGTCTCCGATGTCCGCCAGCACCGCCGAGCACACCCGAATGGTGGACCCGTCCATGGCGGGAATGTGGAGGCCGCACTGGGCCATGAGGGTCAAGAGGCCCAGGGTCTTCAAGGTCACCGTCTTACCGCCGGTGTTGGGGCCGGTGATGACCAGGGTGTCAAAATCTTTGCCCAAGTACAGGACGTTGCGCACAGCGGTCTTGGGGTCCAGCAGGGGGTGGCGGGCCTTGTGGAGCTCGATGTAGTCCCCCAGCACCGGCTCCATGCCCCCCATGTGGGTGGACAGCTTGGCCCGGGCGAAGATGACGTCCAGGGCAATGAGGGTGCGGTAGTTGTCCTCGATGCCCTCCCGGAACCCGGCGCAATCGGCAGACAGCTCCGCCAGAATACGCTCGATCTCCTTCTGCTCCTTCATTTGCAGCTCTCGCAGCTCATTGTTGGCGTTGACCACCCCCATGGGCTCGATGAAGAAGGTGCCGCCGGAGCCGGACACGTCGTGGACCAGGCCGGGAATCTCGTTTTTGTGCTCGCTCTTCACCGGCACCACGTAGCGGCCGCCCCGCATGGTGATGATGGACTCCTGCAAATACTTGGACTGGTTGGAGGAGATGAGGCGGTTGAGCACATCCCGCACCTTCCCCGCCGCCGCCCGGATGTGGCGGCGGATGTCCGCCAGCTCGGGGGAAGCAGAGTCGGCAATTTCATCCTCGCTGAGAATGGAGCCGCTGATCTTCTCCTCCAAAAAGCGGTTGGGGGACAGGCTGTGGAAGTAGCCGTCCAGTACGGTCTTTTCCGTGCTCTCCCCCACTCCGTACTCCCGCACATTGCGGGAGCAGCGCAGCACCTGGGCGATGTCCAGCAGCTCCCGGGTGTTCAATGCGCCGCCCCGGTCCGCCCGCTGCAAGGCAGCGGCCACCGGGCGCACCCCGGAAAAGGAGGGTGTGCCGTGCTTGACCAGCATTTGAAAGGCGGCTGAGGTCTGCTTTTGCAGCCGGGACACGTCGGACACCACCGTCTGAGGTCGCACCTTCCGGCAGGTCTCCTTGCCCTCCTCGGTCACCGCCTCGTCGGCCAGCATGGCCAGCACCCGCGGCAGTTCCAGGGTCTGTATGGATTTTTCAAGTAGTTCTGTCATATGTCATAGTCTCCGTATGCAAGGACTTATAGAAGTCCAGGGTATGAAATCCTCGTTCCAACTGGGTCATGAGATAGGCCTCGGAGGCGTCCGCCAGCTTGCGGAGGGACGGTTCGTCCAAAGTAAAGGAGAACAGCCGCTTGGGGTTGCCCCACATGATGTATCGCAGGGCCGCCAGAGCCGCCCCGGTCAGAGGCATGGACACTCCCTCCCCCAGCTTCTCCCGGCACCCCTTGCAGTGGAGCACCCCTTCCCGCAGGTGGAGGCAGGGGGACTCTGGGGTCTCGCAGCCGCACACCCCGCACTCCCCCACCATGGGCTCATAGCCCGCCAGGGCCATGGCCTTCCACTCAAAGGCGGTCTTCACCTGGGTGAGGGACACCGGCATCTGGTCCAGGGCGTGGAGGGCGTTGAGGGTGAGGGCCAGCAGCTCCGGCTCGGGCTGTTCCTCCTCACACAGGGTCTCGGTGACCTGGGCAAAATAGCTGCCCAGGGCCAGCTTGTCCAGGTCCTCCCGCACTCCACGAAAGGCCCGCTGGGTCACCGCCTCCTTCACCTGCCAGCGGCCCTGACGCTGGGAGAGGGTGAACTCGGCCCAGGTCAGCACTTGGCAGGCGGCAGCGGTGGCGTCCTTCTTCTTGCGTACCCCCCGGGCAGACAGGGTGAGTTTACCCTGCTCCGGTGTGAGCACCGTGAGCAGCTTATCCGAGTCCTTGTACTCCACTTCCCGCAGGACCAGGGCTGTGGTGGTCAGGTACATGGGGCGTCCTCCGATTGCCAGGCATACACAATCATGCCCGGCTCCTCCTCTCCCCAGCCGTTGATGGGTTGGCGATCCGTGGCCACAAAGCCACAGGCCACATGGGTGGCGATGGAGGGGGTATTCCGGGGCGACACCAGGCCGAATAGCTCGCCCGCTCCCTGCCCAGTGAGCAGCTCCTGGGTGTGGCAGATCAGCTGTTTGGCCCAGCCCTTGCCCCGGGCCTGGGGCGCGGTCTCCAGGGCCTCCAGGAACCACACTCCCGGGGCACATTCCACGCAGCGCAGGCCGCTGACCCACACGCCGTCCACCTCCTCCACCAGCACCATCTGGCGGTGGTGGGTGACAAATTCTTTCAAAAACTCTTCATAAGCCTGTTCCATGGCCTGGGGCGATTCAAAATGGCGTGCCAGTTGGTCCATGGACTCCCGGTAGAGGTCCACCAGACGGCGCACCGTCTCCGGCTCCACCTGGGTGACACGTTTGAGCATTGGTCTTTCCTTCTTTCTCCGTCTCCGGGCGCTCCCAGCGGGTCATGAGCCACGCCTCGGGCAGCCCGGTCTTCCAAAACAGCTCCCAGTTCCCCAATGGCTTCACGCTTCACATCCCCTTTCTACCCTTAGGGTGAGAGGGGATGTGTGGGGTTATGTGTGGAAAATCCTTCAAAAAGATGCAAGCATCTTTTTGAGTGGGTTGCAGCCCGCCGCGCGCATAATTTGTCCAGCGTGGGAGGACAAATTCCACACTTGCGGGCTGAGAAGTATTTTCTTCGCCGCACATGTCGCCGAAGAAAATGGTTTTCAATTTTTTCGCACCTGCGGGTGCGAACTCTGCGAGGCTTTAGTCCTCGGTATATCCAAAATTGTGAATCAGACTCACATTGTCACGCCAGTTTTCTTTCACCTTCACCCAAGTTTCCAGGTACACCTTGGCCCCCATAAAGGCCTCCATGTCCTCCCGGGCCTGGGTGGAGATCTTCTTGAGCATGGAGCCCTTCTTGCCGATGATGATGCCCTTGTGGGAGTCCTTCTCACAGTAGATGGTGACGTGGCAGTCGATGATGTCGTCGTCCCGCTGGGTGAACCGGGTCACCTCCACGGCGGTGCCGTGGGGAATCTCCTGGTCCAGGTTGCGCAGCAGCTTCTCCCGGACGATCTCCGCCATGATCTGCCGCTCGGGCTGGTCGGTGACCACATCGTCGGGGAACAGCTGGGGCCCCTCGGGAATCCACTTGGCCAGCAGGTCCAGCAGTTCTTCCACACCCTCCCCGGTTTTGGCGGAAATGGGCATGACGGCGTCCCAGTTGTGGGCGGCGCCATACACGGCCATCACAGACAGCAGCTTTTCCTTCTCGATGGTGTCAATCTTATTGATGACCAGCACGGCGGGGGCGCCCAGGGCCTTGATGCGGCCAATGAGCTCCTCTTCGGCGGGGCCGATGCGGTCCACAGGCTCCACCAGCAGCATGACCCCGTCCACGTCCGCCACGGACTGGCGCACCACCTTCACCATGTAGTCGCCCAGACGAGTGCGGGCCTTGTGCAGGCCGGGGGTGTCCACAAAGACGAACTGGGTGTCTCCTCGGTTCAACACCGCACAGATGCGGTTACGGGTGGTCTGGGGCTTGGAGGAGACAATGGCGATCTTCTCCCCCACCAGGGTGTTGGTCAGGGTGGACTTGCCCACGTTGGGGCGGCCCACGATGGTGATAATTCCGCTTTTCTTGATCTGAGACATAGTAGATGATCCTCAACTTTCTTTGGTATCGGCATTGAACAATGGCCGTTTGTATATTGGGAAGGGAACTTACGGCTCCCGGTTCCACATGACATAGAAGTCCCGCCGTCCGTCCCCTTTGCCGTAATAGCTCAACTCATAGGTTCCGGTGCGGCCGTCGGCCTCAATGACCACCCGCAGGGTGGGAAAGCCCTCGGGAATGTCCTGCTGCACCAGCATGGACACGGGTTCGGGGCCGCTGGTGGTGTGCACGTCCTGGATGTCGGTGATCTCTCCGGTGTTCGTATCGTAGGAGATCTCCTGCAAGGTGATGGTGCTCCCCGGAAGCTTGGGCACAATGAGCATATACTCGCCGTACTCCTGATCGGGGTACACCTGGTCCACATTGCCCGCCAGGTCCAGCTCCGCCTGGGTGGGATTTAGAATCACCACACCCAGAATGCTCTCTCCCGCCAGGGCGTCAAACACCTCTGTTTGTCCCACGGGTTCTGGGGTCTGAACGGGCTTTAGGGTGGTGACCTTCTCCTCCGTGGTCACTTCGGTTTTGTTGATAAAGGCTGTGCACCCGGTGAGAAGCAGCCCGGCGCACAGGGTGGCAGCGGATAACATCAGCAACCTCTTCATGGTACAGCCTCCTTTTCACACGTTGGTTATCGGGTCAGTCCAATTTCCTCCATGATGGCATCCTCTCGGGCCCGCATCTGAGCCTTCTGGGGTCCCTCGTCCAGGTGGTCGTAGCCCAGCAGGTGGAGCACCGAGTGCACCACCAGGTAGCTAAGCTCCCGCTCCCGGCTGTGGCCGTACTCCTGGGCCTGGGCCTCCACCCGCTCCAGAGACAGCACCATATCCCCCAGGGGGACACAGCCACTGTCCGGGTCAGCCCAATCCGCCTGGGGCTTCTCCCCGGGGGTGAGCTCAAACGTGGGGAAGGACAGGACGTCGGTGGGGCGGTCCACCCCCCGCATGTCCAGATTGATGGCGTGGATGCCCGCGTCGTCGCTGAGCAGCACGTCAATTTCACAGGGCACTTCCACCCCCTGAGCGGCCAGAGCGGTGGCAATGGTGGAGCGGATGAGGGCACAGGTTTCCTCGGTGTCCGCCCCCTCCACCTCGGTGGAGATGGAGATCTGGTGCTTGTCAGCCATGGGTCTTCCTCCTCCCCTGCTTGTCGCCGCCCTTATCCTTGTCCTTGGGGGGCTGGTTGGCGTGATAGTAGTCGTCATAGGCCTTGATGATGCGCTGGACAATGACGTGGCGCACCACGTCCTGGTCGGTGAGCTGACAGATGGCGATATCCTCCACCCCACGCAGCACCCGCATGGCCTCTTTCAGGCCGCTGGTCTTGTCGGCGGGCAGGTCGATCTGGGTCACGTCGCCGGTGATGACCACCTTGGAGCCGAAGCCCATACGGGTGAGGAACATTTTCATCTGCTCCCGGCTGGTGTTCTGGGCCTCGTCCAGGATGATAAAGCTGTCGTCCAGGGTGCGGCCACGCATGTAGGCCAGAGGGGCCACCTCGATGTTGCCCCGCTCCAGGTACTTCTGATAGGTCTCCGCCCCCAGCATGTCAAAGAGGGCGTCGTACAGGGGGCGCAGGTAGGGGTCCACCTTGGACTGCAAGTCGCCGGGCAGGAAGCCCAGCCGCTCCCCGGCCTCCACCGCCGGACGGGTGAGGATGATGCGGTTGATCTGTTTTTCCCGGAAGGCGGCCACAGCCGCGGCCACCGCCAGGTAGGTCTTACCGGTACCGGCGGGGCCCACCCCCAGGGTGACGGTGTTGTTCTTAATGGAGTCAATATACTTCTTCTGGCCCACGGTCTTGGCCTTGATGGGCTTGCCCTTGGCGGTGACGCACACCACGTCCCCCGCCAGCTGGGCGATCTTGCCCTCGTTGCCCGCCCGCACCAACTCAATGATGTAGCGCACATTCTGCTGGTTGATGGGCTCCCCCTTGGCGGACAGGGAGAGAAGGCCCTGCACCGCCTTCACCGCCCACATCACCGCCTCCCCGTCGCCGGAGATTTTCAGGTTGGACTCCCGGTTTACCACCGTGACCCCCAGTTCCTGCTCGATGATGCGGATATTTTCATCAAAGAGGCCAAAGAGGTTGATGGCCTCCTCCATACGCTCAATGCTGATGCACTGCTCTGTCATTTGTTAAGATTCCTCCCCACTCTGGGTTTCCGGTTCTACGTGTCCGGTGGTACCCGGGCGCTCCACGGTGCGGCCGATCTGTTCCCGGCACTCGGCCACCATGGACACCACCAGGGTGTCCCCCTCTACCCGGGTGACAAAGTCCTGGTGGAGAATCTCCCCGTCTCCCACCTCCAGCAGCTGCTCCAGCCGCTGCTGCAACCATTCCTTCAACAGCGCTTCTCCCTGCTGTGGGTCCACCTGCTGCTCCTGAACGGTGTACCCCCGGTAGGTGGTGGTCTGCCACCACACCGGCCAGGTGTAGCCGCCCAGTTCCAGGAACTCTGTGTTGGTTATTTTATCATATCCTTCGGGGAAAATGCTACTCTTTTCGAAAAAATCCAGTTCCAGCCCCAAAATTCCCAGGCGGTACCCGGTGTGGGTGTCCTCCTCATACACTTTGGTGGGCACCGTCAGGGGCAGGCGCTCCTCCAGGGTGCGCCAGGTGCGGGCGGTGACGGTGCCGGTGGCGTGGACCACCAGGTCCCCGGCGTAGGGCTTTTCCGGGTTCTGCTGGTAGAGGGGAATGGTGCCGCTGATGAGCACTTCCCCCTTGGCCACAATGTCACCATCCACAAATTGCGCCTGGCCTGCGGAAGTCTGGATATCTTCAATGATGCCGTCGGCGGTGGCCACAATGTCCGCCGGGGTGGACTGGTCCAGAAGCTCCGGCTGGGGGTCGGCCTCCTCCACCTGCACCACCACCCGGGTGCCGTAGAGGTTGATGGCCATAAAGGACAGTTCGGGCAGGGAGATCAGGGCCTCGTTGACCACCTCCCGCTGGGCGATGGAGGGAGCGTACACCCCCGGACGCACCCCCAGCCGCTCCAACTGGGTGAGAATCACCGCGGAGGGCACCGTCTCATTGCCCACCACCTCCACCACCAGCACAAACTGGCTGAGGATGCTCACCGCCGCCAGGCACAGACCCAGCCCCAGCACAAAGCCCCACCGCTTGGACAGCCGCTGGGCCTGGGCCACGCCGCCCCGGCGTGAGAGCACCTCCAGGGTGCACCCGCACCGCCCTGCCAGCTCCTTGAGCTCCTCCAGGTCGGACAGGTGCACCCGCACCTGGACGGTGTGGGCGTCGGGCCACTTAAGCCGCCAAAAGCCCCGGCGGTTCTGGGCGCACAGATTGAGAAACCGCTCGGGATAGGCCCCGGTCACCTGGATGACGGCGTAACCCAACAGCAGGTTGAACCATTTTTTCATACCCTCACCTCGTCAACTCCACCGCTGTGATGCGCCCGGTGATGAGCAGCTGGGTGGGGTTCATGGCCCGCAGCTCCAGCCCCTCCCCTTTCACCATCACCAGCAGTTTGCCCGCAGAGATGTGGATTTCCTCCGGTCCATAGGCCAAAATGCCCCGGTGTGGCTCCATGCGCAGCTCCCCGTCTCCGATGAGCTCCAGCCGGGGCAGCCCCGCCAACACATCCCCCGGCACATCCAACAGCCGGGAGGCCCGCTCCAACAGGCTCTGCTTTTTCTCCATGTCCATCACCTCTGGAAACTCTATGAACCATCAGCCCTCCACTTGCCTGTCCCAATGGGATTTTACGTGGACATTTGCCCCAGGTTGTGATAGAGTAAAGAGAAATGTGAAGAAAAGGCGGTACAACATCCATGCAACCAAACAACTCCAAATACCGGGATAAGAGCCGGGAGCCCAGCTACACGGTAGCCGAGCCCACCACGCTCCTCCCCTTTCTGCTGGCTACCCTCAAGGGGAAGAGCCGCAACAACGTCAAGTCCCTGCTCTCCCGCAAGCTGGTGACGGTGGACGGCAAGCCCACCTCCCAGTTCGACACGCCCCTGGCCCCCGGCCAGGTGGTGACCATCCTGTCCGTGTCCGCCCCCAAGCAGGACACCCTCCCCTTCCCCATCCTCTTTGAGGACGAGCACCTCATTGTGGTCAACAAGCCCGCCAAGCTTTTGAGCGTGGGCAACGAGAAGGAGAAGGTGCGCACGGCCTACCACATGGTCACCGACTACGTGAAGAGCCAGCACATTGACAACCGCATTTTTGTCATCCACCGTCTGGACCGGGACACCTCCGGGGTGCTGATGTTCGCCAAGGACGAGGCCACCAAAGAGCTGTTCCAGTCCCGTTGGAACGACATTGTCACCCGCCGGGGCTATCTGGCGGTGGTGGAGGGCACCCCTCGCCCCGAACGGGACACCATCCACTCCTACCTGGTGGAGACCAAGACCCACATGATCTTCTCCGGCGACCCCGGCCCCGGGGCCAAGGAGGCCATCACCAACTACGAGGTCATTAAGAGCGGCTCCGGCTACTCCCTGCTGGATATCTCCATTGATACCGGCCGGAAAAACCAGATTCGTGTCCACATGAAGGAGCGAGGCTGTCCCATTGCCGGGGACAAGCAGTATGACGCCCGCACCAACCCCATCGGGCGGCTGTGCCTCCACGCTAACGAGCTGTCCTTCACCCACCCCGCCACTGGACAGCCCACCACCTTCAAGGCTAAGATGCCCCGGGACTTCAACCGAGTGTTCCGCTGAGATGGGCAAACGCCATGAACAGATACAAAGACACATCCAGGCAGGCCCGTACCCGGGACCAAAGCCTGGAATCCACCGCCACAGAACCTGAGCCTGAGCGGTGTGAAATCACCGGAAGGCCCAACGGCAAGAGCTATCTGGTGTTGGCAGGGGTGATTTTGGCGCTGCTGGTTTTCCTCCTGCTGCCCATCCTCCTGCACAGCGTGACCACCCACAACAATTCCCTGGCCCTTTTCTCCGGCATCGGAGCTGTGGCCATGGTGGGTATTCTGGTCTATTTGGCGGTGCGCTATCGGTGCTTTCAGGTGAAGATGGACGCCCAGGGGTTCTATCTTCGCACCACTCCCTTCAACGGTAAATACTACCGCTACACCGAGATCAAGGAGTGCCGAGAGGTTCGGCGGGTATACCGTCCCCGTGGGGCCCAGGGCAGCAGAGCCACCCGTTCCTATGCCTTTCTCTTCTTCTTCACCGATGGGTCTGGGGTCACCCGGCAATTTTTCTTTCAGAAGGAGCAATTCAGCCACGAGATTCAGGTGCTAAAGGCCCGCATTGCGGCGGCCCAGCACCAGGACGTCCAGGAGCCAACTCGCCCCACGGCGTCCCCCCGAGCCCGCACCGCCGCTTCCAGCAAGGTTCCCCCTCTGCCGCTGCTGCTGTTGGGGATTGTGCTGCTGGGCATCGGGCTGTACCTGCTCTCCCCCCACATCGTGGCCATGCTGCGTCTGAACCCCCAGAACAACAGCTGGACCCAGACCACCGCCACAGTGGTGAACGTCTCCACCCAGGACGATTCCTACAATATCGTCTACTCCTACACCGTCAACGGTGCGTCCTATCAGAACTCCACCACCTCGGACACCTCTATGCGGCTGGGCGACACCATCTCGGTGTACTATAACCCGGCTTCTCCCCAGTTCTCCCGGGACTCCATAGGCGGGGGCACCGGAGAAACCGTCCCCATGAGCAAAACGCTGTTGGGGGCCCTCTCCACGGCCTTGGGTCTGGGGTGTGTGGGTGTGGTGGCCTGGAGCTTAAAAAAGCCCGCCGCTACTCCGGCGAAGGTGCGTCGGGATTCCAACCGAACCGCCCGATAAGATTCGTTTTTTCAAGGAGTGAAGGAAATGCAAGAGGATAAGTGGGTCTATCAAATTGGGAAAGACAGCTTGGCTGTGATATTCCCCCTCATTGGCCTGGCCATATCTGGCGGCGTTGCCATTGCGCTGGCTTTGGCAAACAATCCGGCGGTATTCTTTATAGGCCTGTTTGCTCTGTTCATGCTGGTGATGACGTTGATGGGGCTGTATCGTCGGTTCATCGTGAAGTTCCTGGTAGGTGAAAACGGCTTTTATCATAAGACCAAACCGGGAAACGGGCGTTATCACCGCTACAGTGAGCTGGAAAAGGCCTGGACTTCCTATGGCGATGGGAACAACGCTCTGTACTTTTATTACCAGCTGCCGGGCAAGTCTCCTGTCCGCTTCTACTACAACCTCATAGACGATGAAGCGGTGGAGTACATGCTCTCCAAGTTCCGCTCCTTCCACCCCGAGTTGGAGGAGGAAAACGAGGACTGGGATTACGACGAATAAGATAGAAAGACAGGCGGTGAAGATGACCGCCTGCCTTTTTGCCTATTTTGGCTTTTTACAAGTAAACATTGATGTTCTCCCATGTCCTAGGCGCAAACCTGCGCCCCTGGCAGGGACGCTCCGCTGGGGTAACTTTCTGCCGCCAGAAAGTCACCAAAGACCGCCAAAGGCGGGGCCTTCCCCCGCCTTGTGGAATCCACCCCGCGGCACTGGGCGTCCCTGCGTTCTTCTCTATTCGGCCCTTGGTTCGGTTGGGTCACATAGATGACGTGTCGTTCTATGGCTTGTATTTGCTTCTCTGCTAGTGTGTCTTTCTGCTGCCAGGGCCTTACCCTGGTGCGCCGCTGTTCCCAGCTAATGGGGGCTGGCTCCCGGCGGCGGGAACGCCGCTGCGCCAAGGTAGGCCCGGGCATGGAAACCACCCAGCCATAGGGCCAGTTGCCCAAGTTGGACTGGTGTGGTGGCAGAAACAGGGGCCACAGCAAGGGTCACGGGCCGAACTCAGTTTTGACGCAGGTCCAGCCTCGTACCCCAGGGAGGTCCTTAGGGGGGGACGCCCTAAGCGGGTTTTGGTTCCTTTTGACCGGGCAAAAGGAACCCCCAGCGGGGAGCGTCCCCGCCAGGCTGGCAAGCCTATGTCTTCCTTTCCAAAGAAGTGAAAACCCCGCTGCATCTGCCCAAATTAGAGGCAGACACAGCGGGGGTTTGTGCTTCTATTAGCTCAAAAAGTCCTTCAGCTTCTTGGAGCGGCTGGGGTGGCGCAGCTTGCGCAGGGCCTTGGCCTCGATCTGACGGATACGCTCACGGGTGACGTTGAACTCCTTGCCCACTTCCTCCAGGGTGCGGGTACGGCCGTCCTCAATGCCGAAGCGCAGCTTCAGCACCTTCTCCTCTCGGGGGGTGAGGGTGGACAGCACGTCCACCAGCTGCTCCTTCAACAGGGTGAACGAGGCGGCCTCGGAGGGCTCGGAGGCGTCCTCGTCGGGGATGAAGTCGCCCAAATGGCTGTCCTCCTCCTCGCCGATGGGGGTTTCCAGGGAGACGGGCTCCTGGGCGATCTTCAAAATCTCCCGCACCTTCTCCACTGGCATGTTCATCTCAGCGGCGGTCTCCTCGGGGGTGGGATCGTGGCCCAGCTCCTGGAGCAGCTGACGATTGACCCGGATGACCTTGTTGATGGTCTCCACCATGTGCACGGGGATACGGATGGTACGGGCCTGGTCGGCAATGGCACGGGTGATGGCCTGACGAATCCACCAGGTGGCGTAGGTGGAGAACTTGTAGCCCTTGGTGTAGTCGAACTTCTCCACGGCCTTGATCAGACCCAGGTTGCCCTCCTGGATGAGGTCCAAAAACAGCATACCACGGCCCACATACCGCTTGGCGATGGACACCACCAGACGCAGGTTGGCCTCGGCCAGCTTCTGCTTGGCCCGCTCCCCGGCCTTGATGCTCTTGTTCAGCTCCTGGAGCACCTCGGCGGGCAGCTCCTCCCCAGTCTTCTCCAGCTCGGCCTTCTGCTCCTTGGCCAGGTTGCCAGCGGCCATAGCCTGGGCCAGCTCGATCTCCTGGTCGGGAGAGAGCAGGTCCACCTTACCGATCTCCTTGAGGTACATGCGCACGGGGTCATCGATGGCGAAGGAGTCCACCAGGGTGTTGGGGTCCACCAGCTCCTCCTCGTTGAAGTCCTCCATCTCCTCGGCGGGGGGCAGCAGGTCCTCCTCGCTGAGGATGGGCATCAGGTCCTCTTCCCCGGCGGCGTCCACGCCCAGGTTCTCCATGATGTCGTACATCTTGTCCATTTGCTCGCTCTCCAGGTTCATGGACTCCAGCACTTCCATCATCTCACCGGAGGACAGCTTGCCCTTCTTGTAGCCAGCGTCCACCAGCTCCACCAGACGCTCACCGCCCTGGATGCCGTCCACCAGCTTCACCAGCTCGGCCTTGGCGCTCTCGAACTTTTCCTTGCTGACCATGCTAATGCCGGAAGCCACCTCGGGCTTCTTTCCGTTTTTCTTCTTTTCACTCATGGTTTTCATCCTCCGTAGCTTTTTTTCTGTTTGAGTAGGTCTCTGAGTTGGGCCAAGTCCTGGCCGCTGTGTATGTCTGCCCTGCGGTGTTGCGCAAGGATGGTCTGCTTATAATCGTCTAAGGCCGCCTGAGCGGTGTGCATGGGCTGGGGCTGCTGCACCACGGCGGACAGGTGGTCCATCTCCTCCGGGGTAAACACCCCGTCCAGGGCCGCCAAGCTCACCGGCTTGCCCGCCTGCCACCGCTGCCGCAACTGGTCATAGGCCCGCCCCAGCAGAGGGGCCGAGAAATCGGACGCAGGTAAGTCCTCCAGCTGCCGGAAATAACTGGGGTCCAGCAGCACCACCCGCAGCACGCCCTCCTCCGCCAGAGCGGAGGCCACATTGGTATACCTCAGCTCCCGCTGCTTGGGCTGAATGGTCTGAGTGGGAGTGAGGCTGCGCCGCTCCTCCTGACGCCGGGCCTGTCGCCCTTTTTGGCGGCGCTGCTGCTCCACCTCCTGGGCCATGGCCTCCCGGCTGATGCCGGCGGCGTCGGCGGCTCGGTTTCCGTAGATCTCCCGCTCCACCGGGCTGTTGAGGCCCGCCACCAGACCCGCCGCCGCCTGTAAGTACTGGGCCTTCTGGTCGTCCTGGCTCAAATCGAAGCCCTGGCGCACCTCCTCCAGGCGGTACTCCACCGAGTTGGCGCAGCCCTGGAGCAGGCCTTCAAATACCTCAGGCCCCTGGTGCTTGATGAAGTCGTCGGCGTCCTGTTTCACCAGCTGGCCACTGTCGTCCCGCCGCCGGGGCAGCTGGAGCACCTTCACTTGCAGTTGGGAGCCTTTCAGCAGGGCGATGGCCCGCTGGGTGGCGTCCACGCCCGCGTTGTCGTTGTCGTAGCACAGCACCAGCTCCTGGGTGTACTTTTCCAGAATGCGGATGTGCTCTTCCGTCAAAGCCGTGCCCATGGTGGCAATGGTGTTGTCAAAGCCCGCCTGGTGTAGGGTGATGACGTCGATGTTGCCCTCCACCAGAATCATGTTGGGCCGTTTGGTGTTTTTTGCGTAGTTGAGGCCGTATAGGATGGACCGCTTTTTGAAGATGGCGGTCTCCGGGGTGTTCAAGTACTTGGGGGTGGAGTCGTCCATCACCCGGCTGGTAAAGCCAATGACATTGCCCCGCACGTCGATGACCGGGAGCATGAGGCGGTTTCGGTACTTGTCATAGATGCCGCCGTTTTTCCCAGCCACCGCCAGGCCCGCCTCGATGAGGTCGGCCTTGTCGTAGCCCTTCTCCCGCATGGCCAAAATGAGCCGGTCCCAGGCGTTGGGGGCGGCCCCCAGACCGAACCGAGCGGAAAACTTGGGGCTGATGCGCCGCTTTTTGGCGATATACTCCGCCACCTGGGCCCCTTCGGGCTGGGAGAGCATGGAGCGATAGAACCGGGCGGCCTCTTTATTCAGCTCCAGAATGCGCTGGCGTTTTTCCCGCCATGCACCATTGCTGTTGTCCTCGGGCACCTCCATGCCAGCCTGGGCGGCCAGCTTGCGCACCGCCTCGGGGAAGGGGAGATTCTCCATCTCCATGACAAAGCGCACCGCACCGCCCCCCTTGCCGCAGCCGAAGCAGTGGAAAATCTGCTTGCTCTCGTTGACGGAGAAGGAGGGGGTCTTTTCCCGGTGGAAGGGACACAGGCCCCAGTAGTTGCCACCCTTCCGGGTGAGGGGGACGTAGGCGGACACCACGTCCACAATGTTGAGCCGACTGCTCAGCTCGTCCAAAAATTGTTCCGGTATGGCCATGGTATCACCCCCAATTCTGGCCACTTTTATCTCATTTTATTTAATCATCCACCGCATGGGGATAAAAAGCTCCTCAAATTTCTCCACCGCGTAGGCGTCGCTCATGCCGGCGATGTAGTCGGTGACCGCCCGCTCCACGCCCTCCCGCACCAGAATGTCCTGATACTCACAGGGGAGCTTGTCGTTGTGCTTGCAGTAGTATTCAAACATGTGGCAGATCATGTCCTCCGCCTTGGACTCCTCCCCTTTTGCCTTGGGGTTGAAGTACACCGCCTCAAACATGAAGTTTTTCAGCTCTGCCATGGCCTGGGCCACCTCCGGGGACTGGTGAATCTCCATGCCCTCCTGGCTATTGGCCACAATGTCCAGCACCAGCCGCTCAATGCGCTCCCCGTGGGTGAAGCCCAGCACCTGGGAGATGTGTACGGGGATGTCGGTGGGGTAGATGATGCCGCCCCGCATGGCGTCGTCAATGTCGTGGTTGATGTAGGCGATCTTGTCGGCGTAGCGCACCAGTTGCCCCTCCAGGGTCTCCGCCATGGGTCCGGTGGTGTGGCGGAGAATGCCGTCCCTCACCTCATAGCACAGGTTCAGCCCGGCACCGTCCCGCTCCAGGCGGTCCACCACCCGCAGGGACTGCTCATAGTGGCGGAAGCCCCCCTCCACCATCCGGCTCAGCGCCCGCTCTCCGGCGTGGCCAAAGGGGGTGTGGCCCAAATCGTGGGCCAAGGCGGCGGCCTCGGTGAGGTCCTGGTTCAGACCCAACGCCCGGGCCATGCTCCGGGCAATTCCCGACACCTCCAGGGTGTGGGTCATGCGGGTGCGGTAGTGGTCCCCCTCCGGCTGGAGGAATACCTGGGTCTTGTGCATCAGCCGCCGAAAGGCCTTGGAATGCACCACCCGGTCCACATCCCGCTGAAAACAGGTGCGCATGGGACAGGGAGGGATGTCCACCGCCCGCCCTTTGGACTGGGCAGCCAAGCAGGCCCGGGGAGAGAGAATCTGTCGCTCCAACTCCTCGGCATAGGTACGAATTTCCATTTGCACCCCTCCTATCCGATATTTCCTATCACTATATACTCCATATCTGGCGGGAATCCTTCTTTTTATCAAAATTTTTTGAAAACTTTTTTCATACCCCTCTTGTCCCCTCCATAGGGTATGGCAAGGAGGAATGTCTCATGCCCATCCACGCCGCCCTGTTACCCTTTCTGGTGCTATGCGTCATTCTGGTCAACGGCTGGACCGACGCCCCCAACGCCATTGCCACCGCCGTAGGCTCTGGGGCCCTGTCCTTCCGCCCCGCCGTAGCTTTGGCGGCGGTGTGCAACTTTGCCGGGGTGGCCCTGGCCTGCCTGTGTTTTCCCGCCGTGGCCGCCACCATGGAGAATCTGGTGCGCTTTTCCTCCCCCCAGGCCACCCAGGCGGGGCTGTGTGGTGCCTTGCTGGCGGTGATCTTATGGGGTGTGGCGGCATGGCGGTTTGGCCTGCCCACCAGTGAGAGCCACGCTCTGCTGGCAGGGCTGTCCGGGGCGGCTCTGGCCCTGGGGGCGGACATTCAGCCCTCCGCCTGGGTGGCGGTGGGGGTGGGGCTGGTGCTCTCCCTCCCCGCCGGGGTGGTGGCGGGCCGGGCAGTGTGCTGTGGGCTGGGTCGCATCCCCCACAACCCGATCCAGGGGCAGCGGTGGGCCGCCGCCCTCACCGCCTTTCTCCACGGGGCCCAGGATGGGCAGAAGTTTCTTGCCCTGCTTCTCATGGCCCAGGGAGTGAGCGCCGCCCGGCCGCCCCTCATCCTGCTGCTGCTCACCGCCGACACCATGGCCCTGGGCACCGGGCTGGGGGGACGGCGGATTGTGGAGAAAATCGGCCACGAGCTGGCCCACCTCACCCCCACCCAGGGGCTGGCCGCCGATCTGGGCACCGGGGTGGTGCTGGGGGTGTGCTCGGCTCTAGGCCTGCCCGTGTCCACCAGCCACGCCAAGGTGGCCGCCATCTGTGGGGCCTCCCCCCATCCCAAGGCGGGAGTGGTGGCCCAGCTACTGCTGGTATGGGCGCTCACCTTCCCCGCCTGCATGGGGCTGGGGTATGGGTTTGCTCTTCTTTTGGGTTGAAGGCACCGCAGAGAAACGCCGCTTACCACAACCATACGATTGTGGCAAGCGGCGTTTTCCATATGTGAGATTGCAACCCTTTTCCCGGTTGTCGTTATGGGTTATCCAATGACCACACCGTCTCATCCCCGCAGATGTTGCGGATTTTGAGGCGCAGAGGTTTCTTCTCACTACGGATGGCACCATCCCAGAGGCTCTTGGTTTTCTCGCCATTGCAGATGACGTAGCCATTCTTATCAATCTTGATCTCGCTGTCCGAGTGCCACTCTCCGTCTGCCGCCGTACAATCCAGGCTCAAATACTCGATGAGCTCCAGGCCGGTGTCACTGATTTCTATAGGCTTGAAGGGCCTTTTGGTGGTGGCGTTCATTCTGGCCTTTTCGTTGAACTCGGTGATTTTCTGCATCACACGGTCACTGACAAAGGTGTCCAGCACAACGGTATAGCGTTCGATGCCCTCCTGGGGCTCCTGCGTGTGGAAGGTGGCATAGTCCCCAATGACCACATCGTCCAAAATGGTCTTCAAGTCTCGCAGTTCGATCTCTACGGTGGTGCTGTCGTCTTCCTCGATGAACTTGCGAATTTCTTCCTCACTGGTGATGTCAATGTAATAGACAATGACCTTTTTCACGTCATTGTCCAAATCTGGAATGGCCTGGTGGATAATGCGGTTCATCATCACCTGATCCAACAGCTTGGAACTGCTGTCCATCAAATTGGGGACATAGACGGGAACGGTTCCCAGTCTGCTGTCAGCAATGGCTCCCTCCCAGAAGGCATCCAAGGAATCCTCGTTTTTCAGCCCAGGAATCAGGGACTTGATCTTATCCATGGTCTGAACTGGATTGCGGTAGAGCTGCACCCCGTCCTTAATCTCCAACACATCGAACTGTACCCCATCCGCCTTTAGGCGATCCCGGGCGGTCTGGATGGAGTTGAGGCCGATGTCACAGTGGATGAATCGGCGGCCCATCTTATTGGCTACCGCCGCTGTAACTCCACTGCCCCCAAAGAAGTCGGCGACAAGCATGCCTTCGTTGGAGGATGCTTTGATTATGCGTTCCAGAAGTGCCTCAGGTTTTTGTGTGGCATAGTCTTCTTTTTCTTTCGCCTGTGAATTAATGGGATTGATGTCAGTCCACATTGATTGAGCAGGCATTCCAGGCAATTCATCCAAATATACCTTTGACCGAATACCTCCTGTTTTTGTTATATGAATTCTGCCCTCTCGATCCATTTTTTCCATGGTTTCGAGTGGCATTCTCCACAGCGAACGGTATCCTTTATATTCATAATCATACCCTCCGCCTTGAAGCCCTTTGGCCGTCAAATTACCACTATCCCACTTTCGACCATCTGGGTCACTTCTGCTGAATCTCGCAATATATGCCTCATCATAAGGTTGGTAAACTGTATTAAAGATATACTGTGCTTGCGCCATTGTGTAAAAATAAATACAGTCGAAATTATTTCCATAAAACTCGGCATCACTGTGAGCAGTTGCACGTTTCCAGATGATTTCATTTCGAAAATTATCTTCTCCGAAGATTTCATCCATTAGAACCTTCATATAGTGCCCAATATGATAATCTAAATGCACATAAATAGACGCGGTCTCACTCATGACACTTTTAATTGCCATAAGATTCTCATACATCCAATTGAGGTACTTCTCCTTGTCCCACACATCGCCGTACATCTTCTCCTCAAAGGCTTTCAGCTCGTCAATGTCCAGCTCCTGCTCGGCCTGTGCAATCGCCGCAGCCACCTTGGGATTTCGGCGGATGTAAACTTTTTTGGCGTAGTCTGCCCCGCTGGCAAAGGGCGGGTCAATGTACACCAAATCCACCTGGATGTCATGCTCTTTCAGGTAAGCACAGGCAGAAACGCATTCACCCCGGATGACCAGATTCCCGTCCCGATTTTCTCCCACCGTCTCCTGTTTTTCCATCTCGTACAGGGGCATTCCTCGCTGCAAGACCATAGATACATCGTCCGCACCCTTGTATTTCAAAATGCGGTTAAAGTTCCCCAGCACCGCCTGTCCTTCCACAGGCTCTGGGATGAACGGTACATATTTAATCGGCATTTGCATTTTCCTCCTGCCTCAGCGTTATGAGAAATCGAACAATGTTACCTGTCTGGTATAAAAGATACTCCAGTACATTAAGCTGTGTCTTATCATGGTGTTTGGCATTGTTGTTAATAAACTTTGCATACGCATTGACAGTGTTCTTAAACTCATCACGCATATCAGCTGGTACACCACGTTGATTCAGGTATTGCTCGTAAGTGTGATCAGTAATGTATTTTTCTAAAGAACGAGCACCCCCGAAGAACTCTTGAAAAAAAGTTTCGAGGGCTTTTCGAAACTTGTCCGCAACATCACTTGCGTTCTCTGGAGTAGCTTCTGCATATTGTTTCAATGCTTTTATGAATGCCTGATGCGATTTTGGATATGCTTTCAGCCATTCCAGAGGTTCTGATACGAGTGCATTATCTAGTTCTTTCGCTCCCTTGGGAAAAACAAAAACTCCATCTTTATCCTGTAGCATATCATATGGAATTTGAGACTCTTGCAAAGCTGTGCAAAGAATTTTTATGAACATATCTCTATTCGAGGGTTTCCAATCATTTACTTCTCTACAATTAATAAACGCAACATAATATGAAAGGAAACTGCCAAGTGACTGGGTATTAACCTGTAAGACTTCTAGAATATTTTGATAGGCATTATTAGTAAAACTACTGATAGGATGAAATTGACTTCCAGTCATATTACAAAATGTAAAATATTCACGTTCGGTAATACTATATTGGGTATCTTGGGAGGCGGTCGTAAGAAAATTAAAAATTTTCCTCAGAAAAAAAACCACCTTATCCTGGTCCGAGAACCCAATTCCTAGAGCTTCTCTATAGTCAAGCCAATTCATCGTCCATCACCTCATAAAATTCTATAATCTTTTTCTGTATCATTGAAAGCCGTTCATGCTCCGGCAAAGCGTCCTCCAAATACAGATATTCAAACCGCTCATACCCAAAAGCCTCATTGTTCTGCCGGAGGAATTCTGTCTCCACAAAGGCCTTTTTGTCCTGAAACTTGGTGTCGTTGGCGTAGGCCTCGCCCTTGGTTTCTGCAATGATAACTTTGTGTATCTGCCCATCTTTGCGCTGGAGAATGAGAAAGTCGGGGGTATACACGCCCACATACTGCCAGCCGTTTCCACTCTGTTTGTAGCACTTGATTTTGAATTCCGTCATGGCCCGGTCGCCGTTGTAGTAGACCTCCAGGCCTAGGCGTTCCATTTCCGGGAAAGTCAGCACCTCTTCCAGGAAGGTCTGCTCAAAGCCACTGTCTGTACGGTAGGGCAGGTAGTGGAAGGAGCGGTCTTTCTGGGGGTGGGAAGAGTTTTGCTTGCGAAGGGTCGCTGCAATGGCCCGATTAACTTGGCTATCATCTGATTCCAACGCCAAAATGGCTGCTGCTATGTCTGGCTTTAATTTCAGCTTTCCACGATCATCTAACACGATGTTTTCCACGGTGTCCTGAGGCGGGTAGTAGTCCTGGGGCCGCTCCGTCTCGATGTTCTCGGTGAAGTTGGCAATGTTCAACAGGCTGGCCGACTGGGGAATGCGCTCCTCCTGGGTCTGGAAGGTGCGCCGGTCACAAAACGCCTTTCGCACGTTGGCCTGCACCGCCGGGTGGTCATATCTGGAGCTAAAATACCGGGAGCCTTCCCGCTGATAGGTAATGGTGTCAAACACCTCTCGCAATTGTGCGTCATAAGGCTGCATCTGCTCCATGGTAAGGGTGCCAAACGAGCTTCGTACGATGCCGTACAGCCAAGCAGAATAGGAGGCTGGCATCTCACCTCGTTCCTCCTCCATCACTTTGGTCTCCGCCACCTTCATGGTGAGGTCCGTGGTTTTGATGACCTCCGCCGCCCGTTTTGTCCCATCACAGGCGGTGGCAAGCGCCGCCTCTGGGGCAGCTTCTTCCACGATGAGGGTCTCATACTTGATTTTCAGTTGGTAGAAGTCCACCTTGGGCAGTTTCAGATACTGTGTGCGGTCGTACCGCTTGAGAGAGACCTTATGGTGGTCGGCCTCTGTCAGCTCTTTCAGGGAGACGTGGTGCTGTTTTTCCAATTGACTGTTGAGCTTTTCCGCATTGCTGCTATTGAGGTAGATGAGCGCCGTCTCCAGGGCGTTCTTCTCCACCTGGCGTAAGCACCGACACGCCGTTTGCAGCACCATGGTTTTGGGACAGTCTCCCTCCTGGGACAAGATGATGCCCGTCAAGCTGCGACAATCCCAGCCCTCTTTCCCAATTTGGACCAGGAGAACGATGCGAATTTTGGAAAAGGGCTGGTCCAGACACTCAAATTCCATCTGACTATCCGCAGGCTGGGGGTATTGCTTGTTTCCCTTGTGGAATTTGAGAATGGTATCCCCGGACAAGCCGTATTCTGCCGCAATGCTGGACACTAGGGGGTAGACCATTTCTTCTAGCTTCTCAATGGTACCACAGTAAATGCCCAGTTTGGCCTTGGTCCCGTTGGGGTATACGGTATCCTTATAGGTGTCGAGGAATTCTCTGATGCCACTTTCGATGATCAGGCGGCTCTCCGCCTGGTCTACAATTTTGACCACAGGCCTTTTCAGAAAGTTTCCCACACCGTCGATGAGGGGATAGTAGTACACAATGTTGGAGATCTCTCCCGAGGAGACGGAGAGCTCATCGGTCACTTTTGTTTTCTCCGGCTTTTCCAAGTACGGCGTGCCAGAAAAGCCCACCACAGAATTCACAGTATTCTCCTTGGCCCAGCGGTTCACCACAGCACGCAGTTTGATCTCTTCGCTGACTGCGTGGTGTACCTCGTCAATGAAGATGGATAGAGCCGGGAGTTTCCCGATAAGATTTCTCAATTCATTGGCCTGGCGGTCCTTCTCGTCTTCACTCTCTTCAAAGAAGCTGATTTGCCCATCTGCCTCCTGAATTCTATCCAGGATCACCTTTTCTGCGTTAGTGATTGCCACTAACCCGAATAGCTCCGAAAGGGGCTGGTGGTTAGCGATTTTTTGCACGTTGGGGTTCTTGGTCTTGTTGGACTTCTTAGCTGTCTTGGCCTGGTCCAGGACCTCAAAGGAGAGGAGCCGCTTGATTTCAGAGGCTGCCGGTTCCGGGATGACCCAAGACGGCTCAAAACGCTGAATGGTTTTGAGACTGGGAACCACAGAAGATTTTAACCCAGACGGGGCAAAAATCATAAAGTTATGTGCAAAGGCCGGGTTGTGAGGCTCATTTCTAGCGAAATACAAATCCAAATAAATGAATGCTGCCATTAAGTAAGTTTTACCCGCACCCATGGGAAGGCTAAAGAGATAGTCTGTATATCCCACCCCATAAAAAGCTTGCCGGAAGAAGCTCTCACAATCTACCGATTCTGGTGACTTCCGCAGCAGTTTCTCCAGCTTTGGCGAAACCTGTGCGCCCCGGTCGTTTTTCAGACAAGCGTACTCAAATAACGCCGCAGCAGCTGGGTGAGAAGTCAGATAGTCCCGTGTGGTGGCAGAGAGCTCCTCTTGCTCTAAATCCAAATTGTTAAAAGCCCCCTGGCAAAACAATTCCACCAGAGGTCTACAACCGCAAGCGATTTTCAAAAACAGGTAGGATTTGATGGCATCCACCTGGGCATCACGCATTTGGTTGGTCTTGACGATATAGTCCACAATCCCAGTGACGGTGCAGGCAGAGGATGCAAACCATCGGTCCCGGGCACAGGTAATCATTTGATAAAACATCATTGGTCCCCTTTTCTCACACATGCTATAATCTGTGCTATTATACATGTTTTTATTGGAACACACAACATTTTCAAAATAAGTTCCTGCTTTTTACGGCTTGCCACCCTCTCCGTCAGCCCTACGGGCTGCCACCTCTCCCAGAGGGAGAGGCAAGGGCAAGGCAAACATGCAAAATACATTAGACAAACAAAACCCCGGAGCCGTAGCTCCGGGGTCGTTTGTTGTCAATTACACCTGTGCAATGAACTTGAGGAACTGCTCCTTGCCCTCAGCGGTGCGCTTATACACGCCAGCGTGCTCCAGCACCTTGGCAAACACCAGGCCGGTCTCGTACTGGACGATGTCCCAGGCGTTGTCCTTGGTGATGGACTCGTACTTGGTCTTAAAGCCTTCCGCCCAGTCGGCGTGCTTGGCGGTGGTCTCCTGGGCACGCAGGTCGCCGCCGTTGGCCAGGCAGTCGGCCACCTGTGCCAGCTCCTCCTTCAGGCGGGCGGGCAGCACGGCCAAACCCATGACCTCGATGAGGCCGATGTTCTCCTTCTTGATGTGGTGGAGCTCCTGGTGGGGGTGATACACACCCAGGGGATACTCCTCGGTGGTGATGTTGTTGCGCAGTACCAGGTCCAGCTCATACTTGCCGTCCCGCATCCGGGCAATGGGGGTGATGGTGTTGTGGGGCTCCCCATCGGTCTCGGCATAGATGAAGGCGTCCTCGTCGGTGTACCCTCTCCAGCTGAGCAGAATCTTGTCGGCCAGGTCCACCAGCCGCTCCGGGTTCTCGCTGGAAATGCGGATGACGGACATGGGCCACTTGACGATGCCAGCGGTGACGTCCTCGTACCCAGCAAAGGTAACGGGAGTCTCCACGGGAGCGGTGGCCATGGCGAAGGTGTAGCGGCCGCCCTGGAAGTGGTCGTGGGCCAGGATGGAGCCGCCCACGATGGGCAGGTCGGCGTTGGAGCCCACAAAGTAGTGGGGGTACTGGCGGACGAAGTCCAGGAGCTTGCCGAAGCAGGCCCGGTCGATCTTCATGGGGGTGTGCTCCTGGTTGAAGCAGATGCAGTGCTCGTTGTAGTACACATAGGGGGAGTACTGCAAAAACCAGGGGGAGTTGTTGATGGTGATGGGCACGATGCGGTGGTTCTGGCGGGCGGGGTGGTTCACCCGTCCGGCATAGCCCTCATTCTCCGCGCACAGCTGGCAGCGGGGATAGTTGGAGGCGGGGAGATTACGGGCGGCAGCAATGGCCTTGGGGTCCTTCTCCGGTTTGGAGAGGTTGATGGTGATGTCCATCTCCCCGTACTCGGTGTCCGCCTTCCACCGCACGTCACGGGCAATGCGGTCCCGGCGGATGTAGTTGGTGTCCTGGGAGAAGGTGTAGTACCAGTCGGTGGCCTTCTCCGGGTCCTCGTGGTACAGAGCCTGGAACTTGGCCCGCACCTGGCTGGGCCGGGGGGTGAGAGCACCCATGATGGCGGTGTCAAAGAGGTCCCGATACACCACGGAGTTCTCGGTGAGGACGCCACGGGCATAGGCATCGTCCAGCAGCTCATCCAGCACGGCGGCCAGGTCGATGTCGCCCCATTCCTGTCCGGGGTCGGTGTAGCTGTCCAGCTTCAGCACCTCCAGCACCGCATTGGTGGCCCAGGTGGTCTCGCAGGGCTCAATGAGCCCGGTGCGGACCGCATAAGTAATCAGCTTGGAAATGGCCTCGTTCATCTCTCTGCCCCTCCCTTACTTCTCGTAGCCGTGGGGATGGGCCTTGTGCCAGTTCCAGGCGGAGGAGACGATGGTGTTCAGGTCGTCATACTGAGGCTTCCAGCCCAGCACGGTCTTGGCCTTCTCAGAGGAGGCGATGAGCTGGGCGGGGTCGCCAGCCCGGCGGGGAGAGACCTCAGCGGGGATGGGATGGCCGGTGACAGCCCGGGCCACCTCGATGACCTCGTTGACGGAGAAGCCCACGCCGTTGCCCAGGTTGAAGACGTTGTTGTCGCCGCCCTTCATCAGGTAGTCCAGAGCCAGGATGTGGGCCTGGGCCAGGTCGGTGACGTGGATGTAGTCCCGGATGCAGGTGCCATCGGGAGTGGGATAGTCGTCGCCGAAGATGGAGATCTTCTCCCGCTGGCCGTTGGGCACCTGGAGAATCAGGGGGATGAGGTGAGTCTCGGGGTTGTGGGCCTCGCCGATCTTGCCGGAGGCGTGAGCGCCGCAGGCGTTGAAGTAGCGCAGGGCCACATAGCGCAGGCCGTGGGCCTTGGACACCCAGCTCATCATGTGCTCCATGGACAGCTTGGTCTCGCCGTAGCAGTTGGTGGGTTGCGTGCGGTCGGTCTCCAGAATGGGTACAGACTCGGGCTCGCCGTAGGTGGCGGCGGTGGAGGAGAACACGATCTTATCCACCCCGTGGGCCACCATGGACTGGAGGAGCACCATGGTGCCATAGAGGTTGTTGTCATAGTACTTCAGGGGGTTGGACATGGACTCGCCCACCTGGGAGGAGGCGGCAAAGTGGATGACGCCCTCGATGTTCTCGGCCTGGAACAGGGTGTCCAAAGCGCCACGGTCCCGGATGTCCAGCTGATAGAACCGGGCCTTGGGGTGCACGGCCTCCTTGAAGCCGGTGAGCAGGTTGTCTGCCACCACCACGTCACGTCCTGCGTCGATGAGCTCATAAACGGTGTGAGAACCGATGTATCCGGCTCCACCCAAAACCAAAATAGCCATTACAGTTCGCTCCCTTTCGATTCAGTTGATTTTCATCAGCACACCACGGCGCCGCCCACAGCACGGACGGTGAGCACATGGCAGCTGCCAGTTCCCAGCACGGACTCCACAGTGGTCTTGAACTCGTCCAGCATATCCAGAGGCACGAAAGCCTGGATGGTGCCGGCGAAACCGCCGCCGTGGACCCGGTAAGCGCCCCGGCCCTTGAGGGCGTGGCCAGCCGTGGCCAGAGCCACTGCCATGGCCTGCTCGGCCACAGCGCCAGTGGGGGCAATGTTTTGCAGGTACATCCAGGAGGACTCCCCGGACTGCTGCACCACCTTCAGGAAGGCGTCAAAGTCGCCGCGCTCCAGGGCGTCGGCCTCCAGGGCCACCCGCTGGTCGTCGGCGAAGAAGTGCAGGGCACGGAGCACCGCCCGGTCGCCCACAGCCTTACGCAGGCCGGGCATATCCGCCCAGATGCGGCTCTCGTCCACCTCCCGCAGCACCTCGCAGCCAAAGTAGGCGGCCACCGCCTTCATCTCCTGGGGAATGGCGGCGTACTCTGCGGTGAGGTCGGCGTGGTCAGCGCCGGAGTCGATGATGCACAGGGCGTGGCCGTAGCCAGCCAGGTCCACCTGGATGGGACGCACCACGGGGTTGGCGGTGTCGGCAAAGTCGATGGCCACAGCGCCGCCCACCGAGGAGGCGGTCTGGTCCATCAGGCCGCAGGGCTTGCCGAAGAACACATTCTCGGCATACTGGCCGATCTGGGCGATGGTGACGGCGTCCAGAGCGTCCCCGCACACCAGGTGGTTGAGAATGACCCCGATGGTCACCTCACAGGCGGCGGAGGAGGACAGGCCGGAGCCGGGCAGCACCTTGCTGGTGGCGTAGGCGTCGAATCCCACAGGGGTGTAGCCACGCTGAGCGATGCCAGCGGCCACGCCACGCACCAGGGCGGCGGTGCCCTCCTTCTCCTCTTCCACGGGCTCCAGGTTATCCAGGTTCACCTCTACCATGTGCCAGCCCTCAGACATAAACCGGATGGTATTGGTGCCGTTGGGGGCAGCGCACACCAAAAAGTCCAGGTCCACTGCAGCGGCCAGCACACGCCCCCGCTGGTGGTCGGTGTGGTTGCCGCAGATCTCGGTGCGGCCGGGGCCGGTGTACAGCCCTGCGCCCGCCTGGTTTCCAAACAGCTTGATAAATTCTTCTGTGACATGAATGCTGCGCTCACGCCCCTGCTCCAAGGCCTTGCCGCCGTCGTGCAGGTCGTACACACGGGCCAGAGACTCGTCCAGCTGGCCCGCCTTCAGCTCCTCCAGGAGCTTGTTGCAATCGTGCATGTCCTCTCACCTCTCCATTTCTTGTTATTGATAAAAGTATACTTTTATTTTACTAAAAATTCAACCATTTCTTCTGATCAAATTATTCTTTGGAGTCTTGCACAAAATCCCGGGGAGTCGTTGTGCTCTTTCGCTCAATCATCGTGGGGGGCACCACCACTTTCAAGGGCAGGGTGCGCTCCGCCTCCCGGCCAGGCAGGGGTACCCGGGTGCGCAGCAGGTCCAACGCGGTGGCGGCCATCTGCTCCACATGGGCAGAGATGGACGTCAGGGGCGGGTCCAACAGGGCAGACCGGGGGGTGTTGTTAAAGGACACCACCGAAATCTGTTCCGGCACCGAGATGTTCAGCTCCCGCATGGCCCGCACGGCACCGATGGCCACCTCTTCGTTGGCGGCGATGAAGGCAGTGGGGCGGTCTCCACCCCGGGCCAGGAACTGTTCCACCGCCATGGCGGCCTCGTCGGTCTGCATGGGACAGTCCAGCAGCCACTCGGTGCGCAGCGCACCCCGGTGCTCCATCTGTTCCACAAACAGCTTGCGCCGGGTCTCCAGGGCCCGCTGGCGCAGGTCGTCGTACTTCCACTCGGGGCCGATGAAGCCAATTTTCCGGTGTCCCAGCTTCTCCAGGTGCTCCAAGGCCAGGGAAATGCCCAGGGAGTAGTTGAGAACCACCGAGTCGTGCTGGCTCTCCCGGGGAGAGGAGTCCACAAATACCAGGTTGGGACACAATCCCGCCAGGGACCGGATCTGGTCGGGCTCAAACAGGCCGATGGCCACAATGCCGTCCAGCTTCTCCCCTCCTGTGGGTACCACAAACTCACTGCCCCGGTTTTCCAGGGCCACTGCCGTATATCGCTTGTCCAGGCAGCGCTGGCGCACAAATCCGCTCAAATACAGGTAATAAGGGTCGTCCAACTGCTGCACCGGGGAGAGCATCTCTGCGATGCCAACCCGCAGCACGCCCTTGGGGGTGCGTCCCCGTCTGCTCTTGGTCTGGGTGTAGTTCAGCCGCCCCGCCTCCTCCAATACCTTCCGGCGTGCCTCGGGGGTGACGGAAAGCTGTGGATCACCGGACAAAATCCGGGAGATGGTGGCGGGCGAGTAGCCGGTGCGCTGTGCAATTTCTTTCAGCGTTGCCATGGGCTCCGCCCCCTTTCTATTTCGGTAAAAATTATTTTATCATTGTTCTGCCCAGTTGGCAATGACCTTTTCACAGGAATTCGTGATTTCCTCCTGCTTTCCCAGATTCTCCCCTGGTTGCTTTGTCGGTTTCACACAACAAAGATATTCTCTTTCCCACGGTGTCCCTGAAAATTGTCTGCAAACTGCCGAAAAACGTCCCTGCAACCGGTGGAAAATTTATCTCCGCTCCGCTATACTATTTTTATCACAAATACAGGCCCCATCCCCCAGAGGTCCTATCCGGAGGTGTTTGAGATGTCCAACGACGAACTGCTGTTTTTCACTTCCATGCCCCAGATGCTCCCCCTCTACACGGCGCTGCGGGACCAGCTGGACCAGCTCCACCCGGACGTCACCGCCAAGGTGGGGAAAACTCAGATTTCTCTGCGCAACCGCTACGTGTTTGCCACCGTGTCCCTGCCCTGGCGCAAGGTCAAGGGGTGGCCGGAGGAGTATCTGCTGCTCTCCTTTGGCCTGTCCTACCACAAGGAGCACCCCCGCATTGCCCTGGCGGTGGAGCCCTACCCCAACCGCTGGACCCACCACGTACTCCTCACCTGCCTGGACGACCTGGACGAGACCGTGATGGGGTGGGTGGAGGAGGCCTACCAGTTCTCCATGGAAAAGTAACAAAAAAGCACCTGTCTGTATGCAATCCAAACAGGTGCTTTTTCTTGTAGTTACAGGTTCTCTTCCAGGAACTTCTTCATGGCAGCGGCAGCCTCTTCCTCCCGCTCCCCTTCCACCGTGATGGTGATCTCGTGGCCCTTCTTGATGGCCAGGCCCATCAGCTTCATCAGCTGAGAGGCCTTCACCGTCTTGCCCTCCTTGGTGATGGAGATGACGGTGGGCTCAAAGCTCTTGGCCACCTTGGCCAGCTGTCCGGCGGGGCGGGCGTGGATGCCCAGCTCGTCACGAATGGTATAGCTAAACTGAATCATAACCGTGTTTCCTTCTTTTTCGATCTCCGTCCGGTCTCTTACAGCAGACCGGCGTCCTTCAAAGCCTGCTCGATTTCGGGGGGCAGACATGACGTTGCGCAGAGGGATGACCACGGTGCCAGCCTTCTTGGCGTTCTCAAAGTTCTTCTCGAAGGTGCGGGCGCAGAACAGCACATCGTAGTTGCGTGCGGCGGACTTGCCCTCGGACACGGGGCAGTGGCGCAGCTCGGCGGGCTTGACGTTGAACTTCTTCATGACCTTGTCGATGTCCTTCTCCATCATCAGAGAGGAGCCAGCGCCGTTGGCGCAGCAGGCAAGCAGTTTCTTATTATCCAGGTTAGCCATAACAATAGCCCCGCTGGAGGCGTTCCGCCAGTGGGTGCTGGAGGAATACCCCCAGCAGCTGGACGCGTTCTTCTCCTGCCAGGCTCATTTGGAGATCATCCCCCGGGGTTTAAGCAAGGGAAACGCCCTGGTGCAGCTGGCCCAGCGGCTGGGCATTCCTATCGAAAACACCGTGGCGGCGGGGGACGCCGCCAACGACCTGTCCCTGCTCCGGGCCGCTGGAATCGGGGTGGCCATGTGCAACGGCACCGACGAGGCCAAAGCGGCCGCCGACGCCGTCACCTGCCGGGACAACAATCATGACGGGATGGCTGAAATTATTGAGAAATATCTGGTTCATCGGTGAGATTTGTGGTAGAATTAGTGGTGCTGCATCCGCTGTCTCACAGGCCGTGGGATGCCCACCCACCTCTTGTCAGGTGATTTGGTGTGCAAAATGTCCCATTTGGGCGGTGAACGGGCGGAAAAAGTGAATATTTAATCATAAATGGAGGGTTTATCTATGCTGGAAGAACTCAAGCAAAAGGTATATGAGGCCAATATGGAACTGCCTCGTCGGGGTCTTGTGACCTACACCTGGGGCAACGTCAGCGGCATCGACCGGGAAAAGGGTCTGTTTGTCATCAAACCCTCCGGTGTGGAGTACGACGAGCTCAAGCCGGAGGACCTGGTGGTCATGGACCTGCAAGGCAACAAGGTGGAGGGCGATATGAACCCCTCTTCCGACACCAAGACCCACCTGGTGCTGTATAACGCCTTCCCCCAGCTGGGCGGCATCGTCCACACCCACAGCCCTTACGCCGTAGGCTGGGCCCAGGCCGGCCGGGACATCCCCTGCTACGGCACCACCCACGCCGACTACTTCTACGGCCCCATCCCCTGTGCCCGTCACCTGACCCAGGAGGAGCTGGACGAGGACTACGAGATGAACACTGGCAAGCTCATTGTGGAAGAGTTCCAGGCCCGGGGCATTGACCCGGTGGCCGTCCCCGCCGTGATCTGCCACAGCCACGGCCCCTTCACTTGGGGCAAGGACGCCGCTCAGGCTGTCTATCACGCCGTGGTGCTGGAAGAGGTGGCCAAGATGGCCATGTTCACCCGTCAGGTGGACCCCAGCGCCGCTCCGGCTCCCCAGCGCATTCAGGACAAGCACTACATGCGCAAACACGGCCCCAACGCCTACTACGGCCAGGGCAAACACTAAGGCTGACCACCAGCCAACACCAAGAAGGAGGAAGTTTGCATGACTTCTGCGGAAGAAAAATCCCTAAAGCTCACCGCCGTCTCCGTGCGGGAGGGCGTGCTCACCGGCACCCACGCCGCCAAGGCTGGACATCCCGGCGGCTCCCTGTCCGCCGCCGACCTGTTCACCTATCTCTATTTTAAAGAGATGCGCATCGACCCCGCCAACCCCCGTTGGGAGGATCGGGACCGTTTTGTCCTCTCCAAGGGCCACACCGCCCCCGGCCTGTATGCCGCTCTGGCCAACCGGGGCTACTTCCCCGTGGAGGACCTGCTCACCCTGCGCCAGATTGGCAGCCACCTCCAGGGCCACCCCAACATGAACCTGACCCCCGGTGTGG